>JBFIIN010000315.1:0-4675 GCA_041601225.1 Oceanococcus sp. | reverse complement strand
TGTCTGCGGCCGCGTCGGCCTTTTCGACCTTGACGATGACGAACTCGCCATCGCCGCGATCTTCGAAGCTGAAACGCACCGGCTGCCCAGGCAGCACGCCCTCAATGACCGACTTGCTGGCCAGACCGAACTCCATGGTCATGGCCGGCCATTGCAGCGCTGGAATCGCCTCGTGGTTCATCGACACGGTGTCGGAAGACACATCGACCGAATCCACCGAGCCAATCGCCTCATAGGTTTTGGCTGTCGCTGCATCTGGCGCCGAGAATGTCGACAGTGCGGCCTTGAGATTGCTCTCCGCGTCGATCAGGAAGTTGGCTGCCACGACTACTTCAGCACCGTCCTCCAAGCCCTCCAGAATCTCAATGTGATCCCGCCCGCGCAACCCGACTTTCACCGGCTGCGGCTTGAACTTGCCCTCACCCTCGACTCGCAGCACCACCTGTCGCTCGCCGGTGTCGATGAGCGCCGACTTGGGTACCGTCAAACGGGTGACGCTGCCAGCGGACGCGATGTCGACATGAGCAAACATGCCGGGGCGCAGCAAGCCGTCTCGATTGGTCAGCTCCAAGCGCACCGAAGTGGTCCGGGTCGCTGCATTCAAAGTTGGGTAGAGATAGGTGATTTTGGCGTCGAACGCCTGATCCGGAAACGCCTCCAGGCTAACCCTCGCCATTTCACCGACCTTCACGCGAGCCAGATCTTTTTCATACACATCGGCGATCACCCACACCGTCGACAGATCGGCAATCCGGTAGATCGCCGTCCCCGGCATGAAGCGCATACCCTCGACCGCCTTCTTCTCCAGCACGAAGCCTGACGCCGGCGAGTTGAAGGTCAGGCGGCTGGCGACCTTTCCCTCGGGCGCCGCGATCTGCCAGTTGGCCAGGCGCTCACGCGCCGCTGCGGCGAGACGGCCGGCGGCTGCGCGCGCAGCGGGGTCCGCATCTGGCGCATCGAGCTTCAGCTCGCGTGCAATCGCCAGTTCCTTCTGTGCCGACACCAGTTCCGGGCTGTACACCGAAAACAGCGGCTGACCGCGCTTGACCGGATCGCCGCTGGCGTTCACATACAGCCGCTCAATCCAGCCCTCGAAGCGCGGTGCCACATCATGAATGGCGCGCTCGTTGATCTCCACCCGGCCGACCGCGCGCACCGCCGCATCCATCGCACGCATCTCGGCCATCGCGGTCTTGACACCGAGCGTCTGCAAGCGCGCCGGGCTGACCTTGACCGCGCCCTCGCCGTCCGGCTCGTCGCCTTCATAAACCGGAATGTAGTCCATGCCCATCGAGTCCTTTTTCGGCTCAGGCGAGGTATCCGGCAAGCCCATCGGGTTGCGGTAGTAAAGAATCTTGCGTGCCGGTTTGCCACCATCCGCTGCGGTTTCCGCCGCATGCGCTGCAGGCAGCAAATCGGTCGTGACTGCCGAATGGCGGCCACCCGCCCAATAGGCGGCCGACAGTGCTACGCCAACAACCACCACGGCCAGAGTCAGGGAAATAGGTCGTTTCACAGGGGAGCTCCCACCAGCAGTTCAAGTTCAGCGAGCCGAATATGGATCTCGGCATCGGCGTCCAGCAAAGCGAGGCGCGCGCGCAGGATCTGCCGCTCAGCCTCGATGAGGGTATTGAAATTGACCCGGCCGGATTCGTACCCCGCCATGGCCGCATCAAAGTTGGCACGCGCCTGGGGCAGCAGCGTGCCGCGTAGCAGGCGCGCCTTATCGACGTTGGCGTCGAAGGCGGCATAGGCTTCGCCCAACTGACCATTGAGTCGCGCCTCGGCGGCAGCAACCTGACTGCGGGCGGCATCGACACGTCGCTCGGCCTCCCGCTCCTGGGCGCGGCGTGAGCTTTGCTGAAGCGGGATGTTGAGCTCCAGCATCACATCCCAGCTATCGGTGCCGTTCTGCGGCCGATTATTGGTTACGCCGACACTGAAATCAGGATAGCGATTCAGATGCACGAGCTCTCGCGCCTTGGCGGCAGCATCCGTCCCCAGACGCTCGCGCGCCAAGCTCGGCGAAAGCGATTTGGCACGTTCAAACAGCGCCGCCAGATCGAGTCGCGCGGGGATCTCAGGCAGTTGGGTCGGCGCATCGAGCGGCGCATCGGCCCGGCGCGGCAATTGCGCATTGAGCTTGGCGACAGCATCACGCCGGCGGCGCTCGGCCTCGACGCGTTCAATCTTCAGTGTGGTCAGTTCGCTGTGCGCTCGAATCGCGTCCTGCTGCGGCACCAGTCCCACGCTGTAGCGGGTCTCGACCAGCCGGCTCAAAGCATCGAGCAGCGAAAGCGTCTCACCAAGAATCGCAGACTGACCATCGGCCTGGTAGTAGCGCACATAGGCGGTCTTGATGCGCGCCTCGACCTCCAGCGCGGTGCTGTCGGCTACGCGCGCGCTTTGATCTGCCAAGGCTTCGGCCACGCCGCTGCGCAACTCACGCTTGCCCCAGAATGGCACGGGCTGGACCACGCGGTAACGCGTCTGCCCGACGGCGCCGGGCAACAAGGACGCACCGCCACCCGACATGGTGTTGGTGACATCCATCAACTCAAGCAGGAATTTGGGGTCGGGCAACGCACCGGCCGGTTCAATACGTTCCCTGTTGGCGGCCGCTTCGAGCTTGCGCGCAGCCAGTTCCGGATTGTGTTCACGGGCGTAGGACAGCAGATCCTGGAGCGAAGCCCCCAACGGCGCTTCAGCCGCCTGGGCATGGACCTGGCCAAGCAGCACAACGCCACCTAGAGCGCTGGCAAGCAGAGCGCGCATCAGGAATTGTTTCATCGCTTTGGAGTCCGGGAGGTAGTCATCGGCGAGGTGCGCACAACCGTGAGCGCACCTCTCGTGTGCATGCTTACTGAGCGCTTTCCAGCTGGGTCACCGTCAACGCTCCATCGACCTCTTCGGCAAGGAAATGCACGGTGTCACCCGGCTTGACCTTGGTCAGCATGTCCATCGACCCTGCTTTGAAAACCATCGTCATGCCGGGCATGCCGAGATTCTTGAGCGGGCCATGTTTGATCGTGATCTTGCCCTTGGCCGTATCAATCTTCTTGACCATGCCTTCCGACATGCCATCGGTTGCAGCGGCCATGGGCATCGCGCCATGGCCATGATCACCTGCCGCGCTTGCAGGCAAGGCGGAACCCAGGGCGGCGGCCACGAAAATGGCTGAGATAAGTGCTTTCATGGTCTTTCCTTCAGTGAGATTGGGGTGGCGCCACTTTAAGCGAACCACTCCGTCTGCAGCCTGACGAGAAGATGACAACTTTGTCATCTTCCAAGCCGGTCTCGAAAATCCGGATACAACCCTGTCGGCTGACACATTTGTCATCAAGAGGTCATCTTGAAGTCCACGGCAGGAGCGAACAATGAATCCATCCAATTCCCTTACCCGAGAACGACGATGGACGCCTCAAGATCACAAAAAAAATCCCCGCCAAACCAGCCAGCGCGATCTGTACATCGGGCTTGGTGGGTATTTGGTGGGTTCGCAGCCATCACCTTCGCAATGCTCGGCATTGAGCACCAGGCGCACCTTCTCGGATGGCTCCCGTGGCTGTTCCTGCTCGCCTGCCCACTGATGCATGTGTTCATGCACGGCGGTCACGGCCATGGCGGCCACGGCAAGCACAGCAACAAAGACGCTGGAGACGACAAATGAACAGCGACGCCTACGGCCTGTGGTCGCTGGTGGCGATCAACTCAGCCATCTTCATCTTCTTCGCTTTTAGCTTCTTCAAGCCGCGCAGCGCACGCGACTGGCGCACGCTGGGCATGTTTTCGGCCTTTCTGCTCGCGCTGTTTACCGAGATGTACGGCTTTCCGCTGACCATCTACCTGCTCTCTGGCTGGCTGGGACAGAACTTCCCGGGCATTGATTTTCTGGCGCACGACTCCGGCCATCTGCTTGAAATGATGTTTGGCTCGCAAAGCAATCCGCATTTCGGCCCCTTCCATCTGCTCTCGACGGGTTTCATCGGCGGCGGTTTCTGGTTGCTGGCCAGCGCCTGGCGAGTGCTCTATGCCGCCCAGGCCAGCGGCCAACTCGCGAGCACCGGCCCGTATGCCCGAGTGCGGCATCCGCAATATGTCGCCTTCGTACTGATCATGATCGGCTTCCTGCTGCAGTGGCCTACGCTGCTCACGCTGGTGATGTTCCCTATTCTGCTAATCATCTATATCCGCCTGGCCCGTCGCGAAGAGCGCGAATCCGCGGCCAGCTTTGGCGCAGCCTGGGATCGATACGCCCACGCGACGCCGCCCTTCGTCCCGCGCTGGCGCGCCGCTCGTCAAACGCCGACCTCGAACCAATGACCCAATACGACCGTCCAAGACATCAAGGAATGCACACATGAAACCGCAGGACGAAAACGCGCCAGAACATGCTGGCCACAGCGCAGCTTGCCATCATGATCACGCTACGGGGCAACCCCATGCGCCCGCACCGATCAAAGATCCGGTGTGCGGCATGACGGTGGCGCCCGACGCCAACAAGTCGACAGCGCAGCACGACGGCCAGACCTATTATTTTTGCTCCAGCACGTGTCACGACAAGTTCGTCGCCGATCCGGCGCATTACCTGAACGGCGCACACAAAACCGCCAAAGTGGCCCCGAAGGGCACGCAATACACTTGCCCGATGCACCCCGAGATCGTGCGCGACGCC
>JBFIIN010000314.1:0-4740 GCA_041601225.1 Oceanococcus sp. | reverse complement strand
TCTCCAGAATTTTGATGTTGGTCGTGCTCAGCCTGCCGGTGACGCCGGTTACCGCGGAGGATTCCGGGACCTTGCTGCACCTCCAGCAGGAAGCGCGCGAGGCCGCCCAACTCGCGGCCATTGAGCTGCACAATCTGCGCAGCCAGGTGCGCGACGATGCGAAAACCCCCGTTTCGCAGGCCCAGCTTGAAAAGCTGACTGTGGATCTGGATGCGGCCAGATCGCAGCTCAATTCCCTGCAAACCAGGCTGAGCCTGCGCTTGCAGCAGCTCAGCGAGCTGGGCGTCGACCCGAGCGCACCGGACTCCGAAGCCTTGAAAGGCCTCATCACCGTGCTGCAATTGCGCAGCACGCAGACCGAGGCCCGGATCCGGCTGCTCGAGGAACTCCTTACGGATTACGAAAGCCGCTTGCAGCTACTGAGCGCTCCGATTCCGGTCCAGGTGCAACTGGAAATCGACAGACTGCGCGCCCGCCTGCAAAACGAAATCGATCAGGCCGAGCAGTTACGCAATGAAGCCGCTGGCGTCACCAGCATCGAAATCACGGAGATCGCGCGTCGACGTCTCATCGACATCCGAGCCTTTGTCGCAGATCAGCGCGCCGAACTCGTCCAGCTCGAACTGGCCAGCATTCCCATGCGTATCCAGCTCGATGAATTCGACCTGCTGACTGTGACCAATGCCCTGCCAGGGCGCGCACTGCGCGAGGCGCGCACCGCTATCGGCCTGGTGCAGGGCGAGCTGCGCTCTGCGCAAGCGAGGCTGCGCGGGGTGAGCAACGCCGTGCAGCGCATGACCGAACTGGTGGATCGCCGCGGCCGCATTGCCACCGGATCCGGCAGCACACTTGAAGCGCAGCTGGAGGCATTGGCCGAGTTTCGACTGGAACTAGAGCAGGCCAGCGAGAGCATAGAGCGACTGAAACAGCGCACAACGGCAACGGCATCGAGCCTTGATTCCCGCCTGTCCCGGGTACTGAAGCGCGAACTGACCAGCCGCAGGACCCTGCCGGACTCCCGGATGGAATGGGCTGCGGTTTATGCCGAGGCGACGAATTTGCCGCAGCGCGTCGTGAGCGCGTACTTTGACGTATCCCACCGGGCCTACCAGCGGTTTGCCAGTCAGGGCGCGACGATGGCCTGGCTGAGCGCCTTGCTGGTTTTCGCCCTGGCCATGGCCGCGCGGTTCGCCGTGACCCGCACGCAGTTCACCCAGCGACTGGGTGAAACCCTGCGCGCATGTTTGGCTCTGCTGGCAAGTAACGTCGTGGCCCTGGTGCTGCCGGCCTGGGTCGCTCTGGTGGCTTGGCGCTATGCGTTTTCCGCCGCCGAATGGATACTCTGGTTAACTCCGCTGCTGATTTGGCCACTGGTACGCTTGGGCCTCGACCTGAGCAGTCTGCTGTTATTCCGCACCCCCGAGCAGCGCCGCGATCGGCAAAGCGTCCGCCTGCACCGCGAGCTGCGTTGGGTGCTGTGGTTGTTGCCAGTCCCTGCCGCGGTGTTCCTGATCCTGCAGACCGTACAGGTCAACCCCGCCCTGGCCGACCTGCTCGACCGCATTTCCATGTCCGCCTTGTTGCTCATCGCGCTGCCGTCACTGCACCTGCGCGACGTCATGAACAGCACTTTGGCAAAGCGCTTTGGACCTCAGTTCTGGGTCAGGCTGCTCGCGGGCATAACGACTTTTGTACCCCTTGCCCTGCTGGTCAGCGCCCTGGCGGGGCTGATCGGTTACACGAATCTGGCCTATGCGGTCGGACGCAGCCTTGGTCAGGCCGGTCTGGTCTTGATCGCCGCGGTGCTGTTACAACGCATCCTGCGCGATGGCCACGAGCGTCTGGCCATGCGCGTCAAGGCCCGACCCGGCGGTAGCTTCCGGGCGGACTACTGGTTGCGCCCGCTATATCAGCTGGCCAGCCTGCTCCTGGCTTATGGCGCCTTTCGGATCCTGATCCTGTGGTATGGCTGGACGGTTGAAACGCCCGGGCTGCGCGAGGTCATCGCGCTCTGGAACGCCGATCTGTTTACCGTTGCCGGCGCGCCGATCCACCTGCGCAATCTGGTGGGAACGGTTCTGTTCATCTGCGTCGTCTTCTGGTTCGGTCGCTGGTCCCGCGAAGTGTTGCTGCGCGGGCTGGCCAAGCGCCTGCCGGATCTGGGTGTACGGAACAGCCTGGCAACCTTCACGCAGTATTTCGTGGTGGTCGTCGGCCTGCTGGTGGCCGTGCGCGGGCTGGGTCTGGAACTGACCTCTCTCGCCATTTTTGCCGGCGCTCTGGGCGTAGGCCTGGGCTTTGGGCTGCAGAATATCGCCAACAATTTCGTCAGCGGCATCCTGTTGCTGGCCGAACGGCCGCTACGCCGTCATGACCTGGTTCGCATCGACGCCTTCGAAGGCGAGGTGACCGAAATCGGCATTCGCTCGCTCACCGTCCGCACCTTTGACAATGAAGAGGTCGTGATCCCGAATTCCGAAGTCATATCCAAGCCGTTCACGAACTGGACCCGTGGCGACGACGTTCTGCGCTTCACCATTTACTTTGGGGTCAGCTATCGCGCCGACCCGCACGCGGTTCGCACCGGAATCGAAGACGTGCTGTTCGCCAATGAATCGGTACTGCGGGATCCCTCGCCGGCCGTGCTGCTCTGGGAGTTCGCTGATTCGGCCGTGGTCTTTCGGGTGCAGTATTTCATCCACACCTTTGGCCCGGTGCACCGGAATCAGGTGCGCTCGCAGGTCCTGTTTGGCATCTGGGACATGTGCAAGGAGCGCGGCTTCGAGATTCCCTTCCCGCAACGCGATGTGCACGTATACAACCACGGCACGGGCGATGCCCTGGCGCCGGATGGCGCGCCCACGGACCGGCCCATCGACACATGAGCGTGCGCCCGGCGCAGGAACAGGACTTGGCCGGCATTGCGCGCATCTACGACGCCGAAGTACTGCACGGCACCGCGACCTTTGATACCGAGCCACGGACGCGCACGCAGTGGCAGGACTGGCTGGCCAGCCACCTGGACCCACGCCACCCCGCCCGCGTTGTGGATGTCGATGGCACGGTCGCTGCCTGGGGCAGTCTGTCGCAATGGTCGCCGCGCGGCGCCTATGGCAGGACCGCGGAAATCTCGGTTTTCACCGACCCGCTCTTTCAGCGGCGCGGCCTGGGTCTGCAACTCACCCAGTCCCTGATCGAGGCCGGCCGCGGCGCCGGCCTGCGAGTCCTGCTGGGGCGCATCGAAGCCGGCAACACGGCCAGCATCGCCCTGTTCCGGCGCTGCGGCTTCGTGACCGTGGGGACCATGCACGCGGTGGGCGAAAAGTTTGCCGCGAGCTGGATGTGCTTGTCGTCGAATACCTGCTTTAGCTTTGCAGGAGTCCGCGCTGGGCTTCCATGCCCATCGCCAACAGCACCGGATCCGCTGCCTGGCGCGCCACAAAATCCGCTTTGCTGGCGAGATCAAACCAGGTCTGTTCAATCAGGAGCTGGGCAACCGCACCGCCCAGCGTCGTGCCCGGCCCCAGGACCACAATCCGATCCGGTGCGAATTCGTGCAAGGCCACGCGCAAGGCCTGACTGAAATCGTAGGGCTCGACCAGCTGATGCCCCAGCGTGTAGTCCCAGAGTTCGGCGGGATCTGTGCTGTACGGCGACCACAGCTGGCCGCGTCCATCAATCAAGGGAAGATCGGGCCTGGCCATGACCAGATCCGCGAGTACGGCCCGCGCCTGGGCACGCACCGGCTCCTGCAAGGGCGTATGAAACGCGGCGTGGTTGAACAGACGCATGGGAAAGCGATCCCGGGGCGGCAGCGCCGCGCTCAGCTGCCTGAGCCCGTGCTCGTTGCCGCCAAATACCAGCATGCCGCCCAGTTCTATCGACAAGAACACGGCGGCATCCGCAGTCGCATCGATGGCATGGGCCAGTTCCAGCACCCGCTCACGTTCACCGGGCAGCGCCCGCCAGTCAGCGTCCACCAGGGAATACAGAAGCTGGCCGCCGAGCAGTGATTCCTGCATCAGGCGGCCCATGGAATTGATCAGCCGCAAGGCTTCCAGCGGCGCCAGCGCGCCCGCCGCGGCCAGGGCGATATACCAGCCCATGGAATTGCCGGTGACGGCGACAACTTCGAAGCGCTCCCGGTCAATGTCCAGAAAATCGGCGTATGCGCAGGCATAAATCAGCGCGGAGGCGTGATCGCCCCGACTATGGATTTTCAGGGCGTAGGGCGTCTGGGCGTCCAGTTCCCGCAGGCCAGGCTGCCGCTGGGCCACCCGGTAGTCGTCGAAAGTCTGCAGCAGCGCGGACTTGTTCGCGTGGTGGCGCGCCAGATAGCCCCATTCCGGCTGGTTGTATGTGCCCCGCCCCGGACACACGACCACGATGCGGTCGCGGCTCACGATCCGTCCGCCAGCAAGGATCTGGCCCGCTCCAGAATCTGCGCCACCGAGGGCAGGGTACTGGTCGCCGCCACACCCAGGGGGATGAAGCTGTCGGCCGCGGTCAGGCGCGCCGATGGCAGGCCGCGTTCCAATAAATTGGCCATCAGTTCCTCGCTGAGTGAACCGCTGCGCCGGCATTCATCCACGATGAGCACCCGGCGGCAGTCTTTCACCGACTCATACAGCCGGTCATGGTCTATCGCCGTCAGCCAGCGCAGGTCGATGAGCCGCAGGCCCACGCCGTCCGCCGCGAGTTGAGGCGCGGCCTGGCAGCTCAGGTAGTAACCGTTGGCGT
>JBFIIN010000313.1:0-4758 GCA_041601225.1 Oceanococcus sp. | reverse complement strand
CGGCTCCAGCAGAGCAACCGACCAGGCCGCTGCGGCAATGACGACGGCATCGCCGGCCTGTGGACCGTGATCCGTAAGCAACCCGGCAATCCGGTCGCCCGAACGAAGGATTTTCCGGACCTCGCAGGCAAATTTGAACTTGACGCCACGGCGCAGCGCTGCTGTATGCAGGGCCTTGCAGAACAGATGCGCATCGCCGGTCTCGTCGTCGGGGTAGTGAATGCCGCCTGCCAGGCGTGCGCTCGCGTCAGCCAGGAGCGGTTCCAGCCCGATCACTCCGGCGCGGTCCAGGGCGTGGAAGCGCAATCCGTGAGCCTGCAAGGTCTCGAATCTGGCGCGGGCCAGCGCCAGCGCAGCCGGATCCGTATACAGCTTCAATGTGCCGCGCTGGGCTGCGGCATAGCGCAGGTCGGTGTGCTCGCGCATGGACCTCAGCTCGCGCAGACTCAGCAGGGCCAGGGCCAGATTGGCCTGGGTTGCGGCCCGGTGCCGGGCGGGCCCGGCATTGCGCAGAAACTTGAGCCCCCAGGACATATAGTGTGGAAGAGCGGCAGGACGCAGGCGCAACGGCGATTTCCCGCGGCCCGGCCAGCCCAGCAACTGCCGGCAGGCCTGCGGTGAGTTCCAGGGATCGGACATGCTTGGAGTCAGCATGCCCCCATTGGCATAGCTGGTGCCGAGGCCGGGGCCGGGTTCTCGCTCCAACACGGTCACCGCCGCGCCGGCAAGACTGAGGTAGTAGGCGCTGGCTAGGCCGCTTAGACCGGCGCCGACGATCAGGAAGTCTGGGTTCGACACAAGATCGGTTCAGCGGAAGGGTTGGCTGAGCAGTGCAAGCAAACGACGTTCGTCGGGCGCGCGAAACTGGTGCAGGCCGATGGTCAAGCCCAGCTGGCCGGCCGCGGGTTCACCGGTATAGGTGCCAAACCAGCGATCCCAGCAGGACAGATTGAATCCGTAGTTGCTGTTGGTTTCCGCGGGCACCCAGGAATGATGAATACGGTGCATGTCTGGCGTCACGATGAGCATGCGCAGGACCCGGTCCCAGGTTTGGGGGATGCGGATATTGCCGTGATTGAACATTGCGGTGGCGCTCAGCAGGATCTCGAACAGCAGGACCGCAACGGGCGGCGCGCCAAGCAGTATCACCACGCCCATCTTGATCAGCATGGAGAGCAGGATTTCGAGGGTATGAAAGCGTGCGCCCGAGGTGACATCCAGATCGATATCCGCGTGATGCATGCGATGCAGGCGCCACAGCACGGGTACCTTGTGGAACAGCAGATGCTGAGCCCAGATCAGCAGGTCAAGCACCAGAATCGTAGCCAGCGCCGCAATGAGTTCGGGCACTGCGAATTGATTGAGCAGGCCCCACTGGCGCTGTCCGGCCAGCATAGCAAGCTGGACCAGGGTGAGGGGAAACACCACGCGTAGCGCTACGGTGTTCAACAGGGTGATGCCCAAATTCGCCGGCCAGCGCAGTGCGCGCGCGACCGTGCGTGCGCGCCGCGGGGCCAGGAACTCCCAGCCGCCGATCAACAGCAGGACCGCCATAAAGACGGAGAGCCGCAGCTGCGGCTCATGCTCGAGCAGGAACCCGCTCATCAGGTCGATGCCGAATTCAGACGCGTGTCCTGCTCAGACCGGCGAGAGGATGCCCCGCGCCGTAAGCAGCTCCAGAACCTGGGCCACTTCATCCTCGAGGCTCAGCAAATCGCTGCGGATAACCAGCTCGGGATTCAGGGGGGCTTCGTAGGGATCATCGATCCCGGTAAAATTCTTGATTTCTCCCGCGCGCGCTTTCTTGTACAGGCCTTTTGGATCCCGCTTCTCGGCCTCTTCCAGCGGGCACTCGACGTAAACCTCGATAAAGGGCATCCCGGCGGCTGCGTGCAGGGCACGGACGATGTCACGATCAGCCCGGTAGGGGCTGATGAAGCTGGTCAGCGCGATAACGCCGGCATCCACGAAGAGCTTCGCGGCTTCGCCGATTCGGCGTATGTTTTCGGTGCGGTCCTCGGCCGAGAAGCCCAGGTTCTTGTTGATGCCCAGACGCACATTGTCGCCGTCCAGTCGATAGCACAACTTGCCCATCTCGAACAGGGCGCCTTCGAGCGCAACGGCGACAGTGCTCTTGCCGCTGCCGGACAAGCCGGTGAACCACACCGTGGCACCTTTGTGGCCAAGCAATTTGCGCCGGTCATCCGCGGTTACATCACCGTCATGCCAGGTCACATGAGTTGCTTTTTGTTCGGTCACAGCGGGTTCTCCTGTTTGAAGGGGGGCTGGACATGGTGTCCGGGGCGCAAAGACTGCCACGGTCTCCTGCGAAGCGACAGCCCCGCGGTCGCGAGACTCATGCTAACGGGTGACGGAGCAATAGCAGGACGCTGCTAAAATAGCTGCACAATCCGGTGTTTTGAGCGTTTTTATGAATCGGGATCAGGCAAAAAAGTGTTATCTGGTCGCGTTGGCGACATTGTTGCTCGTGGCCTGTGATGCCGCGCAGCGCGTAACCGAATCCATGGGCAGCCGGGCTGGTGATCCGCCGTTCTCGGTGGATGAAAAGCTGCTCGCTGAAGCGCTGAATTGCGATCCGCTGGAGGGCTTGAATACCGAGCCACTGCTCCTGGTCCATGGGACTTTCACCAATGCCATCGAGCAATATGACACCGGTTATCGGACGTTCCTGCGTGATCGCGGTTTCGCGACTTGCACCGTGACCTACCCGGATCGCGGCCTGGGCGATCAACAGGTGTCTGCGGAATATGTGGCCTATGCCATCCAGGCGATTGCCCAGCGCAGCGGTCGCAAGGTGGACGTCGTGGGTCACAGTCAGGGCGCGGTGCTCCCGCGCTGGGCGGTGCGCTGGTGGCCATCGGCCCGTTCGGAGGTAGATGACCTGATTCTGCTGGCCGGACCCAATCATGGCACAGTGGTCGCCGACGCCAACGTTCTGGGCCTGCCGTTTTCGGCGTCAACCTGGCAATTCCGTACCGACTCCCAGTTCGTGCGGGCGCTGAATTCCGGGGATGAAACGCCGGGTAATATTGATTACACCAGCATCTACACCTTGACCGATGAGCTGGTGCAGCCGGTCTTTCCCGAGCCTGCCGCTGCGCTCGACTTTGGACGGGAAGAAGCCAATACGGTAAATATCCTGATGCAGGATGTCTGTCCGGGGCGGCTCGTGGATCATGTGAGCATCGGCTTTCTCGATGCCTGGGTCGCGGAAATTCTGCTTGACGCCGCCCTGAATCCCGGGCCCGCTGACGCCTCCCGCGTTCCCAATGCGGTGTGCCAGATGCCGCAAACCGCCCAGGGACAGGATGCCCCGGCACAGTTCGCGCCGGCCCTCCAGTACTCCATGGCGCAGGGCGCGCCGGATTTTCACGCCGTTGACTCCGAGCCACCCCTGATGCCCTACGCGCGGGGCGACTAGTTCGTGCGGGTCGTCGCGAGGCTCGCAGCGGCCCCGTCCGTGATTTGCGCCGTCGACTGGCGGTGGCTCTGGTGCGGCCTTCCGCGCAAGCACTAGGGCTGCTGTGCTGTTCCCCACTGCGGCCAGGCTCCGTTGGTCAGGCGAATCGCATAGAAGCCGCTGTAAATATCGCTGTACCAGATCTCCTGGCGTTCCGGAACAAACGAAGGGCTGGACATGGCATAGCCGCTGGCCTCGAGATAGGGCGTAAGCCGCGGGTTCATCGGGGCATTGAAATAGGCCACCTCGCGCGGATTATGCGGATCGCGTATATCGAAGATCCGCAAGCCGGAGGCGATCATGCTGCATGCGACCAGGGTGGGATCGGTGCGGGTGGGCAGATTGCAGTAGTGGCCCGCGTAGCCCTGGCCGATGAATTGATTGCCCGGATCATTGGCGGTCGCCGCGAAGTGTTCCGGGTTGTGTACCTCCAGGCGCAGATTGGCAATGACCTCGGGCCGCGTTTCATCGCCGATATCGATGATGCGCCCGGCGCCGATTTCGCCGTCGCGGCCGAACTCGTCGATCTCCAGCAGATAGGGGTGGCCCTTGTTGGTGAACGGCAGGGCATTCTGCGGAATGCTCATGGGGCTCCAGGTCAGGCGTGCAATCTCATGTGCGGTGGGGTTCAGGGCTCGCGCCTGTATCTCCGACACATCGAGGATGACCAGGGCACGATCAGTTTGCGGGTCCGGCACGCTGCAGGTAATGGCAAAGGCACAGACCGCGCCGGGCACGCCGACGCCAGCCAGATACGCACGGTTGCCGTCGGCACTGATCGACAGGCCATGCGAGTAATAGGGAAGAATCGCCAGAACTTTGGGCAGCGCAGGATCGGAAATGTCGATGGCGGTGATCGTGGGCGTGCCTGGCGAGGCGGCATAGAAGGTCCGGCCATCCGGAGCCATGCCGCTTTCATGACCGGCCGGCGCAATGGGCGCCGACGATTTCAGGACCGGGTGACGGCAGTCTTCGGATATGTCGTAAATATCGACCACACCGGGATAGAGCGCCGCATTGCCGGCCACGGCCGCGAGCAGCCCGCGTTCGTGATTGACGACCAGCGATTCATGTGGCGACAGCATGGCAATACTCAAGAGGCGTTCGGTCAATACGGGCTGGCTGGGGTCACTCATATCCAGCACATTGACCCCGGCTTCACCGTCAAACACATTGCTGGGGAAGGTGAGCGTGGTGTCGTAATAAGCACAATCATGACCGGCCGCATCGACGTAGCGTTCAACCTTGAAGCCGCCGACCGTGCCATAGGCATCGGG
>JBFIIN010000312.1:0-4760 GCA_041601225.1 Oceanococcus sp. | reverse complement strand
GGAGGGGGCGCTCGAGAAGCCGATCGAGACGCTGTCCAAGGGCTTCAAGCGACGGGTCGGCCTGGCCCAGGCGATCCTGCACGACCCGCCGGTGCTGATCCTAGACGAGCCGACCGACGGGCTGGACCCGAATCAGAAGCACGAGGTCCGCCGCCTGATCGCCAACATGGCCCACGACAAGATCGTGATCATTTCCACCCATATCCTGGAAGAAGTGGAGGCGGTCTGCAGCCGGGCCCTGATCATCGCGCATGGCAAATTGCTGGCCGATGGCAGCCCGGACGAACTGCAGAGCCGGTCCCACTATCACGGCGCCATACAGATCGAGTTTGACGGGGAGCAGGCACGCGGCAGCTGCCGCAATGCGCTGCAATCCCTGGCCGGGGTCAAGGCCCTGGAAGAGGTCGGCGAATCGGGATTGATCGTACTGCCCAGGAATGGCGCCGCGCTGCTGGGCAGTGTCAGCGAACTGGCCCAGCGCGAGAACTGGCCCCTGCAGCAGATCCACCAGCTGCGCGGGCGCATGGATGAAGTCTTTCGCCAGATTACCGGGGGCGATTTGTCATGAGAGAAATCAGTATTGTGTTTCGACGTGAGCTGGGGGCCTATTTCGCCACGCCGCTGGCCTATGTTTTTATCGTGATCTTTCTCGCCCTGACCGGCGTATTCACGTTCTATATCGGCAATTTTTATGAGCGCGGTCAGGCCGACCTGCAGAGCTTCTTTTCTTTCCATCCCTTCCTCTACCTGTTCCTGGTCCCGGCCATTGCCATGCGGGTATGGTCCGAGGAACGCAAGAGCGGCACGATCGAATTGCTGCTGACTCTACCTATCACCATGGGCCAGGCGGTCTGGGGCAAATTTCTGGCAGCCTGGGCTTTCGTCGGCATCGCCCTGGCCGGCACCTTGCCCATCTGGCTGACCGTCAACTATCTGGGCAGTCCGGACAATGGCGTGATCTTCGCGGCCTATCTGGGCAGCCTGTTGATGGCGGGCAGTTATCTGGCCGTTGGCGTCTGTATTTCCGCGATTACCCGCAGTCAGGTCATCGCCTTCATCGTCGCCCTGGTGGTGTGTTTCGTCTTCACCCTGGCCGGCTTTCCGATGGTGATCGATCTGTTTTCCACCTGGCTGCCGACCGGGGTGGTGGAGGCGATCGCCTCCTTGTCCTTCCTGACCCACTTCCAGTCGATCAGCAAGGGCGTGATCGATCTGCGCGACCTGGTGTTCTATGTCGCGTTCATCGCGGCTTGGCTTTATGCCAGCGCCGTCATCATTGATTTGAAGAAGGCCGAATAATCCGATGAATCGCAATCTCTTTTCAAAAAGCAGCCTGCTTGTGGTGGCCGTGTTGCTGCTCGCCGTCGTCAGCCTCAGCCAGATCCTGTTCAAGGGCTGGCGGCTGGATTTGACGGACGGCCAGCTCTATACGCTGTCTGAGGGCACCCGCGGGGTGCTGGGCAAAATCGACGAGCCCATCACCTTGTATTTTTTCTACAATCGCGCCGCCACCCAGGGCCTGCCGCAGATTCAGACCTATGCCCAGCGCGTTCATGAGTTTCTCGAAGAAATCACTCTGGCCGCAGCCGGCAAGGTGGAATTGGCCGTCATCGATCCGGAGCCGTTCTCGGATGAGGAAGACCGCGCCGTTGAGCTGGGCGTCCAGCCGGTCCCGCTCAACAATACTGGAGACAACCTGTATTTCGGTCTGGCGGCGACCAACTCGGTCGATGACATTCAGACCATTCCGTTCTTCCAGCCCAATCGGGCAGAATTTCTGGAATACGACGTCGCGAAGCTGATCTATGCTCTGAGTACGCCCGACAAGCCGACCGTGGGCCTGCTGAGCCGGCTCGATGTCAACGGCGGCTTCAGCCCACAGACCATGCAACGCACGCCGCCCTGGATGGCCATCGCGCAGCTGCGCGAGTTCTTCGATCTTCAGGACGTGGACCCCAACGCCGAGCAGATCGCAGATGACATCGATCTCCTGTTGCTGGTTCACCCGGCGAACCTGGATTCGAAGACTCTTTACGCCATTGATCAGTTCGTACTCAGGGGTGGCAATCTGCTGGCCTTCGTAGACCCGCTGGCCGAGAGCGCGGCGCCGCAAGGCATGGGGCCGCAAAGCGATGGGCCACCGCCAAACTCGAATCTGGAGCCGCTGCTCACAAGCTGGGGGCTCAAGCTCAGCGGCGACATCCTGGGTGACGCCGATACCGCGCTGGCCGTGCAAACCCAGGGCGGGCAGCGCCCGGTCTATCACCTGGCCATGCTGGGCTTGAATGCAGCACATTTGAATGCCGACGATGTGATCACCCGCGATATCGAAAGCATCAATCTGGGGATTGCCGGCATCCTGCAGCCGGTCGCAGAAGCGGGCACCGAATTCTTGCCCCTCATTCAGTCCAGCAGCAATGCGGCGCCGATTCCCAGCTTCCGGGTCCAGCCGGGCATGAATCCCGCCAACCTGCAGTCGGGATTCCTGCCTACCGGTGAACGCTACACGGTTGCCGCCCGAGTCCGCGGCAAGGTCAAGAGCGCCTACGGCGACAGCGCCCCGGCCGGGATCGATAATCCGCAGCACCTGACCGAATCCCAGGCCCCGATCAATGTGGTGGTGACCGCGGACACCGATCTGCTGACTGACCGCTTCTGGGTGCAGGTGCAGAATTTCCTGGGTCAGCAAATCGCCTCGCCGTTCGCCGGCAATGGTGATTTCCTGGTCAATGCCGTAGACAATCTGCTGGGCTCGGCCGACGTGATCGGCATCAAGAATCGGGCGGGCTTCTCACGCCCCTTCGAGCGCGTGGAAAAAATGCGCCGTGAGGCCGACGCGCGATTTCGCCGGACCGAAGAAGAATTGCAGGACCGACTGCGTGAGACCGAGCGCAAGCTGGGCGAACTGCAAACACAGAAAGACGAGTCCAATGTGCTGGTGTTATCGCCCGAACAGCGCGCCGAACTGGAAAAATTTCGACAACAGAAACTTGCCACTCGCAAAGAGCTGCGTGACGTCCGCCATAGTCTGAACAAGGAGATCGACGAACTGGGCGCCAAATTGAAATTCATCAACATCGGGCTCGTACCGCTGCTGGTGATTCTGGCCGCACTGGCCCATGGCTGGTGGCGTCGGCGGCATGTACAAGGAGCCAACGCGTCATGAACCGGAGCCGTTTTCTCGTATTGATCGCATTAGCCGCAGGCCTTTCGCTGGCGGCCTGGTGGGCGGGCCAGCACCAGCAGGCCCGCTATGAGGTCGCGCAGTCGCACAAGCTGTTTCCCGGTCTGGAAGCGGATCTGGCCCGGTTGGACCAACTGAGCGTTGAACCGGCCGGTATGGCCGGGTTTACGCTGAAGTTGCAGGATGGTGCCTGGGGCTTGGTCGAGCGTGGCGGCTACACCGTGGATACCACCGTACTGCGGCGCGAATTGCGCAAGCTGGCAGCCGCCAGGCAGGTCGAGGCCAAAACCAGCAACCCAGCCTATTACGAGCGCCTGGGGCTGCAGGACATCGACCAGGCCAGCAGCCCCACGGTAAAACTCAGCCTGTCCGCCAAACAGCAACCGCTGCTGGAGGTTCTGATCGGCAAAGCCGGCAAGAACGGGCATTATCTGCGCACGGCTGGCCAAGCTCAATCCTGGTTGAGTGATACGCGCTTCAACGTGCCTGGCACGCCGGCGAACTGGCTGGCCAAGGACATTATTGAGCTGCCACGCACCCGGATTGCCGCCATCGAAGTGCGGCCTGCCGGCGGCCCCGCCTATCGGCTTAGCCGCAGCGATGCCGCTCAAACCGACTTCACGCTGAGTGAAAAGCCGGCCGGGCGCGACCTGGATTTCGCCAATGTGAATCGCCTCGGTGCGGCTCTGGCGCGGCTGCGGCTGACCGACGTGGCGCGCACGGCGACCGATCCAAGCGGCGCCTGGTCGCAGTCGGTGTTCCGGAGCTTCGATGGTCTGGTGGTGACGGTATTCAGCCAAAAGACCGATGAGGGCGGCAAGCTCCGTCTGGAGGCGCGTTATGAGGCGCCGCCCATGCGGGAAGACTCCGGCGATGAGTCCGAACCGGTTGAGGATGCGGAAGCCGTCGCCCAGCGCGTGCAGGCTGAGGTGGCCGCGCTCAATGCCCGGGTAGCCGGATGGACCTATGAGGTCGCCAGCTACAGCGCCAGTGCGCTGGCTTTTGATCTGGAAGCCTTGCTCAAGGATCCGCCAGAGGAATAAGCCGGACACAGTGAAACAGGCACTGCCCAACCTCGCAATGAGCGCGAGACCGGGCAGTGCCGGCCCCGCTGCGGGAGAAAGAAGCGCGCAGGGTCAAATCGGAGTTATGATCAGGGCCTGATGAAACGGCTCCGCAGTTTGCTCGGCATGGCACTGGTGGCCGTCGGCGTCACGGCGTCGGCGCAGTCAGCGTCTGTCGGACGCCTGATCGAGATTGACGGCCCGATCGGCCCTGCGCTCGCCTGGCATGTCTCCAGGGCGCTGGAGCGGGCAGCGGCGGATAAAGCGCCCTTTGTCATTCTGCGGATCGACACCCCCGGCGGACTGGATACCGCAATGCGCGACATGATCCAGGCCATCCTTGCCGCCCCGCTGCCGGTGATCGCTTATGTCGCGCCGGAAGGCGCGCGCGCGGCCAGTGCCGGAACCTATATTCTGTACGCCTGCCCACTGGCGGCGATGGCGCCCGCCACCAATCTGGGCGCGGCGACGCCAATACCGATGAGCAGAGGCCAGCGAGCCACCTCGGCCAT
>JBFIIN010000311.1:0-4762 GCA_041601225.1 Oceanococcus sp. | reverse complement strand
TTTGGCCTGGTTCAACTGCAGCACCTGTTCGGTACTGCCCTGGGCATCCAGCGGCAGGGGATCTCCCGCGGCGTCCAATAAACTGATGCGGATCGGGATAGGGACTGGGGTCTTGCGCACCTGGCCGGGCGTCGGCGGGGTTTTCTGGCTGGCGCGCAGCTCGTAACCAGCGCGCGTCTGGCGCGCCTTCAGGGTCAGCTGCGGCGTGCCGGCCTGGCCGTACCAGGCCAGCATCGGGCGGGTGTCGACGCCGCTCGCATCGGCATGGGCCTTGAGAAAATCCTCGATGGTGACCGCCTGCCCGTCGTGCCGCCTGAAATAGCGGTCCATGCCTTTGCGGAAACGCCTGGCGCCCAGCTGCTGTTGCAGCACCCGGACCAGTTCAGCGCCTTTTTCGTACACCGTGATCGTGTAGAAATTGTTCATTTCCACGTAGGAATCCGGGCGCACCGCATGGGCCAGTGGACCGCCGTCTTCCGCAAACTGGCGGCCGCGCAACAGGCGGACTTCCTCGATGCGCTGCACCGGACCCGCGCCGGTCGCCGCCGCGAACTGCTGCTCGCGGAACACCGTCAGGCCCTCTTTCAGGCTGAGCTGAAACCAGTCCCGGCAGGTGACGCGATTGCCTGACCAGTTGTGAAAATATTCGTGACCCACCACCGCATTCACGGCGATGTAATCGGCGTCGGTCGCGGTCTCCGGGGAGGCCAATACAAACCGGGGATTGAATATGTTCAGACCCTTGTTTTCCATTGCCCCCATGTTGAACGCGGCGGCAACCACGACCATATACAGGTCCAGATCGTATTCACGACCATAGCTCTCCTCGTCCCAGCGCATGGCGCGGCGCAGGGACTCCATGGCGTGCTCCACCCGGTCTTCAATACCGTGGTCGCTGTAGAACTCCAGGCGGATGCGGCGGCCGCCAAGACTGGTATACCAGCCGCGGCGCCGGGCCAGATCGCCGGCCACGGCCGCGAACAGATAGCTGGGCTTGGGATGCGGGTCGTGCCAGCTGACGGCAAGCCGCCCGTCGGCCAACTTGCGTCGCGCTGTCCGGTTGCCATTGGCCAACAGGACCGGAAAGCGCCCGGGATCAGCAACCAGGGTGGTGCGGTAGATCGCCATGACATCCGGGCGATCCGGAAAATAGGTGATTCGTGAAAATCCATGCGATTCGCACTGGGTGCACAGCATTTCGCCGGCTGCGTACCAACCTTCCAGGCTGCTGTTTTGCCAGGGATCAATCGCGGTCTGAATCTCCAGCTCAAAGCGCGCGGGCAAGCTTTTGATCGTCAGCGATTCGGCGTCCTGCTGATACGCCTCGGGGTCGAGTTCCTGCCCATCAAGCTTCACGGCCAGCAACTGCAGCTCACGCCCGTCCAAGCGCATCATGGTGTTCGCGTTCACCCCCCTGCTACGGCGGACCTTGAGCCGCGAAGTCACCCGGGTCGGCTGACCATCCGCGCCAATCTCGAAGCGCAAATCAACCGTATCAATCAGATAATCCGGTGGCCGGTAATCCTTGAGGTATTGGCGGATGCTCATGAGAGGGACGCGGTGTCGACAATCTCCGGCTGCAACAACTCGCCCGCCGCGAAGGTGTCGCCAAGAATCTCGCGAGCCGCCCGCGTACCCATGAAGGTCAGGTGCGAGCCCTCATACCAGCTCAGCCGCGGTTCACCCCAGTGCGCTGCCAGCGCCAGCGGCTGATCGGGCCAGACCAGGCGATCGATTGCGCCGGCGAAAATGCCCAGCCGGTCGCGGGCCAGGCGGGGCTTGAAACTCAAGGGCGCAACCGGCGCCAGCGCCGCGGCCACCGCGGCCTCACCGACGCCCGCCTGCTCCAGCATCGCCCGCTCGTCGATTGGCAAATGACGCCACAGCACCTGCGATATCTCAACCAGCGGCATGCCTGCGACCACGCAAGCCAGATTGCCCTCCAGGCCCGCCAGCAGGGCCGCGTTATAACCACCCAGACTGATGCCGTATGCGCCGACCGCGGGTGCATGCTTGACGAGTCGAAGCCAGGAAATCAGTCGGCGGATATCCCATTGCGCCTGCAATTCCGCATTGATCAGGTCCATGACATCGCCTTCCATGAACCCGTGGCCGCTGAGCAGGCCGCGGCGCCGCGGACCATGCAGCGGCAGCACTATCGAGGCGATGTTCATGCCCATGCGATCATGAAAGACCCGTGGATCAAATGCGCCCAGGTCGATCCACGGCTCTCCCATTCGATAGCCATGGATGGTGACCAGCCAGGGCCGCGCGGCGCCGGCATGCTCCAGCACCCAGGCGTGGGCGGTATGCGATCTGCTATAGGACATCCAGCGCTCAGCGCCTGGCATGTCCGGGGCGGGCTGATAACCGCTGGCGAAGGAAATTGAGCGGTAGTCGCGTCCGAACAGACGCCGCTGGCGGGAATCGACCTTAAGCAGATCCGGCGGCCTGGGATGCAGCTTGCGAAAATCGCCCCGGAGTTTCTGCGCCTTGAGCCAGCCTTGCCAATCGTCGAGTTCATTCGCTATCCGCTCGACATCGGCTCCGCGCGGCGGTCGCGCGGCAAAGATGAAGTAGCCCAGTACCATTTCGTCCACGGCGAGCTTGGCGGCCGCGCCGGGTGTCAGCGCGACAGTCGGCGCACCGCCCACCCGCGGGAACGTTCGCAGGCTGACCGAGCCTGCGGCCAGAAAGGCTGCGATCAGGAGCAAGACGATCCACAAGGCCGTCAACCCCTGCCCCTGCAAAGCGAGTATCGGCAACGGCGCCAAGGCCACGACCGCGCCCAACGACCCAATTTGCGGCAGGCGCGGATCACCGGGCCAGGCCAGCAAACCGGCTCCAGCGCCAATCAGCATCACCGACCCCGGCAGGCCCAGTGCGCTCAGCCAGGCCAGCGGTTCGGTCACCGCATGCAGGTTGTACAGGCCCGCAACCAGCAACACGAGGCCCTCCCAATACCAGCGCTGGGGCTCGGGAATCTCGATCTGATGGCTCAATTGCTGTTCCTCCCTTTTACGCGCGCAGCACAGCGACCAGGATCAGTCCCCCGCCGCCAACTGCGGCAGCCAGTGCCGCCTCTGCGATGAATCGGTAGGGGCGCCTTCTCAACCAGGCCCAGAACGCGAGCCAGCCCAGAGCACCCGGCGCGGCGAAGACCGCCGAAATGACCAACAGTTTTGGCAATTGGCCTGCCAGGCGGGGCTCATCGGGGATGTAGACCACATACATCAAGGCCACCACCAGCACCACAAGCGACATCACGCTGCCCAGGGTGGCAACCAGCAAATTCACAATCTGCATGGAGGAGGCTCGCTTATCCGTCGCCGGCTTTGCCCTTTCGAGCAAGCAAAGACAGGCCCGGCAGCAACTTCTTTGCAACCTTGGGCTGGAGCATTGCCGCCTTGAGCAGGCTCAAGGTCATGAATCGCGTCACTTTGTCGCGATATCTGAAAACGCTGCCGATCATTTTGATTTCGCGGTCGTCAATCAAGATGATCTTTTCATCGGGCTCATCGCCAAAATTGACCACGACCGTGAGATGCACATCCAAAGGGTCGCGTGAGCTACGGGCACTGGAGCTGGAATCGGCCATGGGGGCATTATAGCCAGCCCGACAGAGACATAAGTGCCATGTCTGAAAACTTGCGTCGCGTGATCTTTGCCCATGGCAAGGAAAGTGGCCCCTGGGGCCTGAAAATCAGCCACCTTGCCCGCCTGGCGCGCGTGCAGGGCTGGGCCGTGAGCAGCCCTGATTTTCAGGGCGTCGACGATCCGGACCGGCGGGTGACCCAGCTCGTGCGGGAAGCGGCCTCAGAGCCGGGGCCGCTGGTCCTTGCAGGCACCAGCCTCGGCGGCTATGTCTGCGCCCAGGCCTGCAGCCGACTACCAGCGGCCGCGCTGTTTCTGATGGCGCCGGCCCTGTATTTTCCCGGCCATGACCAAGAACCCGGCAATTGTCCGAAACTCTGCACCGTCGTTCACGGCTGGCGCGACGACATCGTGCCGCCCGAGCGGGCTTGGCGCTTTGCCCAGAGGCACCGCGCGAAGCTTCTCATGCTCGACAGCGGCCATACCCTGAGCGATCAGCTCGATACGCTGGGCGAGGCCTTCGTAGAATTGCTGGACAAGGTTGACTCATAGCGCAGTGCCGACATCAACGGCGGTTGTTCCTCGCGCAACCAGTTCATCAGCTGCTCGGCACAGTCTTCCAGTTCGCCTTCGAGTTTGAGCGCCCCCAGATTGGGATGTGGCTCGGGTTGTTCCTCGAAAACCAGACCCAGCTGCCGAAAGGCCGGACGACCATTGAAATCGGCGAACAGACGATTCGCCCACCCTCCGAGCTCGCGCCGGGAGGACAGAACCGGCCGCAAATACCGGCCATAACGCTCTTCGGCAGCGCGCAGCGCTCCAGCGCCGCCCTGCACCAGCACGTTCAAGCCACCATCCAGCCAGCGGTCAACCTCGACGCCCATGGCAAATTGATGATCCCGGGATTCCCAGTCCAGCACGAAGCAGCCATAGTCCGACCGGGCGGAAAATTCGCGCGGATTCAGGTGCACTTCGTAGGGCCCGGGGCGTGGCCGGGTGGGTCAGGCCAGCCGATCACGTCGACATCCTGGGGACCTTCCCAGGCGAGCCCCACAATCATGCCATCGTCGTAGGCCATGATGTTGGTCAGGGAGTCCACCGGCGAGTCGATGGGGTCGATCGAGAAATCAGTGGCGTCATCCCACGATTGCGTGAAGAGTGCCGGGCC
>JBFIIN010000310.1:0-4808 GCA_041601225.1 Oceanococcus sp. | reverse complement strand
GTCCATATGCACGGGTATGCCCACGACCGCGGCGGCCGGCTGATACGACTGCACCAGATCGATCAAGGCTTGCCACTGGGCGTCGTTGGTCGGGCAGGACAGGGTTTTCAGGGCGCGACTGGAGCCCGTGATGCGATTGCCAATAGCGATGCCGACGCGACTCTGACCGTAATCGAATCCGATCACCAGGCCGGCAGTCACGCGTGACCGGCCGTACTGCTCAGGCTGCTGGGATCAACACCCAGCAAGCGGGTGGCGGCAGACCAGCGCTCTTCAGCGGCGAGCTCGAAAATGATCGAATCACTGGCGGGCGCATTCAGCCAGGAATTGTCGAGAATCTCGCGTTCCAACTGACCACAGTCCCATCCGGCGTAGCCCAGAGCGACCAGGAAGTTCTCCGGTCCACGGCCGGCACCAATCGCCGTGAGAATGTCGCGAGACGTCGTGACGCTGATTTCGTCGCTGATTTTCATGCAAGCTTCCCAGTCGCCTGCGGGGCGATGGACGACGAAGCCGCGCTCGGTTTGCACCGGTCCGCCCCAGTAGACGGGAATCCCTGATCTGGTCAGGCCGGAAGTGTCGATATTGAGATGCTCGAGCATCGAGTCCAGATCGAGATCCGTAGGTCGATTGATGACCAAGCCCAGGGAGCCTTCGTCGTTGTGCTCACACAACAACGTGACCGACTGGAAGAAGTTTTGATCCGCCAAGCCCGGCATCGCGATCAGGAACTGGTTTCGCAAGCTGTCAGCAGGCATTGCTGGGCGGCGACCTCTTGGCTAGCGCATGGACGGACAAGTATCGGCGTTTGGGCTAAGGCACTGCAAGTACAGCCGGCGGCAAATGCCGCAGGGTGGCCGCCGCGATCATCCCCGTAACGGCGCCAAAGACCAAGGCCGCGCTCAACAGTACCGGCAGCAGGACCAGCAGTCCAGGATGTGGCACGAACAGCCAGTAGGCCAATGTGAACTGCCCGCTCATGTGCGCCAGGGAAGCCGCAACACCCAGCCCCACGGCCGAAAGGTGCCAGCCCGGCTGATGCCGGTTCCAGTACAGACCCAGACCCAGCGGCAGCAGGGAGGCCAGGCCACCGCCGAGGCTGAGCAGGAATGTTGGGGTGAGAAAGCTGCCGACGAGCAGCGAACCCACAAGGATGCGCAACATTGCGACCCAGCACCCCGCCCGCCAGCCGTAACGCAGTGCCACGATCAGGGTGATGACATTGGCCAGTCCCGGCTTGATACCGGGTATCGGGCTGGGAATTCCCGCCTCAACGATATGGATGACGATGGCCAGCGCAGCGTATCCCGCCAGCAAGCGATCCGCCCGCGCTGTTGACTGATCTGTCATCAATAGTTGATCGCGTCGAATTCGCTGGAGTCGCCGCCCTGCAAGCTCAGACTCAGGCGATTGGGCACACAGGCCGCCACGCTGCCGCTCCGGCGGTGCCAGCCGGAGCGAACGCAGAGTTTGTGGCGGCAGGGTGAGCTTACAAAACGGACCGCTCCGTCGCGAATTTCGAACTCGGAGTCGCCGAGGTGGCCCGCCACGAGAAACTGAGCGTTCCGACTCAGGCTGTACTCATGAACGACACCACTGCCGGCCGCGATGCGCACGGTCTGAGCCTGGCCGGGCGGTGTCCACAGCTGGATGTACAGGAGGCCAACCGCGAACCCGCAAACCGTGACCAGGATGACGTCAGCGCGGGTCATCCAGCCACTCGATGCGGGCTTGCAGGGCCGGGCTGACCAGGCGTGCGCCATCCGCGGCGATCAGCAGGTAGAGCTCCACCCCCAAAGCCTGCATGACCGCGGCGGCCTGCTTCGGACCCGCGACAAACAGGGCGGTCGAGGCCGCGTCCGCCAGCATGGGGTCCGTGTGGACGACGGTTGCAGAGCGTGCATCGACCGCGGGTGCGCCGGTCCGGGGATCGATGATGTGATGGTAGCGCTGTCCGGCATACTCGAAATAGCGTTCATAGTCGCCTGAAGTGAACACCGCTTCCCCGTCCGCCAGATTCAGAGCGGCCACGATAGCTTGCTCGCCATCCGCGCGCGGATCACGAATTCCGACCCGCCAGGCACGCCCGGATGCGCGACCGATGGCCTGCAGATCACCGCCCGCGTTCACAATGGCATTGGCGATGCCGGCTGCACGCATGATTGCGATCGCCTGGCCGACGGCACGGCCCTTGGCTGAGGCGCCGAAATCCAGGCGCGCGCCTGGGGAGTCGAGTCGGAGGTGTTGTCCGTCGACGCGCGCCAGGCAAAGGCTCGGACAGGCTGCGCGGGCATTCGCCAGCAAAGACTCCGCTGGTGGCTCGCTACGAAAGTTCTGCTCATCATCGAAGCCCCACGCGACCACCAGGCGTCCGATGCCGGGGTCGAAAAGCCCGCCGCTTGAGCGGCAAAGTTCCACAGCGCGCAGGATATCGGGGAGCAGTTCGATTGCCACGGTCGCGTCGCTGGCGCTGCGCAGGCGCTGATTGAGCAGCCCCAGGGCGCCGGTGCCGTCGGGAGACCACCGCTGATCGAAGTTTTGCAGTGCCTGCGCAGCGGCATTGATTGCTGCGTGACTGGCCGCCGCTCCGGCCGGTGAATTCTCAATCGTGAACTGAATCAGGGTGCCCAGCGCAAAAATCTCGCGCTTACTTTGCGTCGGCTCCGCCGGGCTGCGCCACCACAGCACCGCGACAAGCAGCACGCACAGGCTGGCCCCGAGAAGACTTTGTCTCACGACAAACGGCGCGCGACGGCATCGAACAGCTGGCCCGCGATGTTGAGATCGTACAAGGTATCGAGTTCGCGGATGCAGGTGGGACTGGTCACATTGATTTCGGTCAGACAGCCGCCAATCACGTCGATGCCGACAAAAATTAAGCCAGCGCGGCGAAAATCGTCGGCCAGGGCGCGACAGATGGCCCAGTCCGAGGCGCTAAGTTCGCGACCCTCGCCACTGCCGCCAGCAGCGAGGTTGCCGCGTGTCTCGCCGGGCGCCGGGATGCGCGCAAGCGCAAAGGGCACCGGGTCGCCATCAATCAGCAAGATGCGTTTGTCGCCCTCGGATATTTCCTCAACAAAGCGCTGGGCCATGGCGAAACGCTGACCATGATCGGTCAGCGTTTCGAAAACAACGGCGACATTCGGGTCATCCCGCCGCAGGCGAAAGATCGAGGCGCCGCCCATTCCGTCCAGCGGCTTGACCACGATGTCGCCGTGCTGATTCAGAAACTCGCGCAGGCGCGTCATGCTCCGGTCGACCAGAGTGGGCGCGCACAAATCGGCGTGGCGCGTAATCGCCATTTTCTCATTCGTGTTGCGCAGTGCCTGCGGATGGTTGACAACCAGGCAGCCGGCCGCGGCGGCCAGATCCAGCACGTACGTTGCGTAGATGTACTCCATGTCAAACGGCGGATCCTTGCGCATCAGGATGATATCCAGTTCGTCCAGATGCAGGGTTTGCCGCGAGCCCAGCTCGAACCAGTGCCGGGGATCGTCCATCACGTTCAGTCCCCGTGCGCGACCATAGGCCCGGCCGTCGAGCACGCCGATATCGCCAAGCTCCAGATAGGAAAGCGCATAGCCACGGGCCTGGGCTTCGAGCAACATGGCGAAGGTCGAATCCTTGTAGGGCTTGATGCCGGCTATGGGGTCCATGACGACGCCAATTTTCAATTTCTGGTTCATGATCAGGTCTGTTTTTTGCGCGGCGACAAGGCCCTGGCAGGCGTCATGGCCGGTTTCGCGTCTGGTGCTGGCCGGGGGGTCGACTGGCGCTTCGGTCGCCGCCCGGGCAGGCTGCATGGTAGCGCCGTGCAACAAGGTCGCCAATTGGTTCTTAACGATAAACTAGGAAGCGATCAGGGTCTGTGCTAAAAAAAGACGCGAATACCGCTGGGTGGCGAAACAGTTAAGCTAATAAGTGCGCTTTCAAGCGCACGGGGGAGAGATGGGTGTCAGCAAGTGAAGCGCAGCAGCTGGACGGCGCCAGGGTCATGGTTGTGGACGATTCCAAGACCATCCGGCGGACAGCGGAAACTCTATTGTCTCGGGCCGGTTGCGATGTTTCGACCGCGACCGATGGCTATGAGGCCCTGGCCAAAATTGCGGATATCAAGCCGCAAATAATTTTTGTCGACATCATGATGCCGCGCCTGGATGGCTACCAAACTTGCGCATTGATCAAAAGCAATCCGCGCTTTGCCAAGACGCCAGTCATCATGCTGTCCAGCAAGGATGGTCTGTTTGACCGCGCGCGTGGGCGCATTGTGGGCTCGGATGAGTATCTGACCAAGCCGTTTACTCGCGATGAGCTGGTCGCTGCGGTACAAGCTCATTTGAAAGCCACGGCGGCGTGATCCCGATGGCGGTAACTGAAGCGGAAAGCAATCTGAAGACGGTGCCCCTGGCGTCTTTGCGAAATCGGCCCTACGCCTTGCTCGCGGAGATGGACCGGCGCTTGCAGGCGACCAACCTGGAAGCGGGATTGACGGCTGCAGCCGACAGCTGGGTCGGTCTGGGGTTTCGCATGGGTGAGCAATGGTATCTGGCGCCCCAGCGGGAAGTCCGCGAAGTCATTGTGCCGCCAGAATCGACCCGGGTGCCCGGCGCGCGGGCCTGGTTACGGGGCGTTGCGAATGTACGCGGCAATTTGTTGCCCCTGGTCGATCTGGGATTGTTGCTGGGTTTCAAGCCGACCGCCATTCAGCGGGGCAGTCGCTACATGGTCCTGAATTCCGACGAAGTCCCAGGTGGATTTCTGGTCGACGCCGTGTCCGGTTACCGGCGATTTCTGCCACAGGATCAGCG
>JBFIIN010000309.1:0-4888 GCA_041601225.1 Oceanococcus sp. | reverse complement strand
GACCAAGGTCCCCCTGCTGGGCGACATTCCCATACTTGGCGCCTTGTTCCGCAGCAAATCGATTTCGGACTCCAAGAGCGAGTTGCTGATGTTCGTAACACCCAAGATCATCAGCGAAGGCATCAACGTCAATTAGTTTCGAACCGCGACTTGCCGCGACCAAATATCTTTCTGGTCGGCCCCATGGGGGCCGGCAAGACCACGGTGGGCCGTCGCCTGGCGGTCCTGCGGGGTATGGAATTTGTGGATGTTGACGACGAAGTCGAGCATCGCACCGGAGTCGACATCCCGTTCATTTTCGAGAAAGAAGGTGAGGCCGGGTTTCGCGCACGCGAGCACGCGGCCCTCGCTGATCTCAGCCAGCACAGCAACCTGATCATCGCCACCGGCGGTGGCGCGGTCACCCTGGCCGAAAATCGGCAGATTCTGGCCACCCGGGGCCTGGTCATCTATCTGGCGGCAAGCCTTGAGCAACAGATCAAACGGACCCGGCGCAGCCGCAAGCGGCCGCTGCTATACAATACCGATCCGAAGGCCAAACTGGCGGCCCTGTTTCAGGAGCGTGATCCCTTGTATCGGGAGGTTGCCGATTTTGTGGTGCCCAGCACCGGGAAAGCCGTCAGGCACATGGCCCAGCAGCTCAACAGAATTCTCATCGATTCCGGCCACCCATGATCAAGCGCCTGCGCGTGCAACTCGCCGACCGCAGCTATCCCATAATCCTGGGCCGTGAGCTGCTGTCCGACAGCGCGCACTACCCGGCTGCGGCGCGCACTGGGCGCCTGATTGTCGTGACCAACGAAACCGTGGCGCCACTGTATCTGGATTCGGTCTTGCAAGCCCTACAGGCCGCCGATACCGTGGTTTACGAGATGCCCGATGGCGAGCGCTACAAAAGTTTTGCGCAATGCCAGAAGATTCTGGATCTGATGCTGCGTAAAGGGCTGGCCCGGGACAGCTACGTTGTGGCCCTGGGCGGAGGTGTGGTCGGGGATCTGGCCGGATTTGCCGCCGCGATCTATCAGCGCGGCATCAACCTGCTGCAAATTCCCACCACCCTGCTTGCGCAGGTGGACTCATCGGTCGGTGGCAAAACGGCGGTGAATCATCGGCTGGGAAAGAACATGATTGGCGCCTTTCATCAGCCGCGGACCGTGATCGCGGACATGAGCACCCTGCGCAGTCTGCCGGAACGTGAATTGCGCGCCGGAATCGCGGAGATCATCAAGTACGGCCTGATTGGTGACCGTCGGTTTATCGGCTGGCTGGAGAAGAACATGAGCGCCCTGCTTGCCCGTGATGAAACCGCCCTGGCCCACGCCGTGGCCGTCTCCTGCCGGCACAAGGCGCGGGTCGTGGCCGCCGACGAACGGGAATCCGGCCAACGCGCCCTGGTCAATCTCGGCCACACCTTCGGCCACGCGATCGAGGCGCATCAGAAATACCGCGAATGGCTGCACGGAGAAGCGGTAGCCGTCGGCCTGTGTATGGCCAGCGATCTGTCCTGCCGGCTCGGCTGGCTCAATGCCGCCGATCGCGATCGGGCCATTGCGCTGGTGGAACTGGCGGGTCTGCCCAGCGCGCCGCCGCCCGGCTTGCGGGCAAGCCGGATGCGCCGCCTCATGCAGGGCGACAAGAAGGTGGCCGCGGGCAAGCTGCGGCTCGTACTGTTGCCTCAGCTCGGCCAGGCCTGCCTGAGTGCCGAATTCGGGGAGTCGGCCCTGGCCGATTGCCTGCAAAGCTATTGCAGCCCCAGATGAGTCTTGCGCAATATGGAGCTGACCCGCTACACAGCCGGGGTCGCCGCCATGCCGAGCCGGCCCCGACCGCGCGCACGGAGTTCCAGCGGGATCGGGATCGCGTCATACACTCGGCGGCCTTCCGGCGTCTGGTCTACAAGACCCAGGTCTTCGTGAATCACGAAGGCGACCTGTTTCGAACCCGGCTGACCCACTCCCTGGAGGTCGCCCAGATCGCGCGCACCATCGCGCGAAACCTGGGTCTGAACGAGGATCTAAGCGAGGCCATCTCGCTCGCCCATGACCTGGGGCACACGCCCTTCGGCCATGCCGGTCAGGAAGCGCTCAATCAGTGCATGGCCGATCACGGCGGCTTCGAACACAACCTGCAATCGCTGCGGGTGGTGGATGAGCTCGAGGACAAATACGCCGATTTTCGCGGCCTGAATCTCAGCTTCGAAACACGCGAGGGCATACTCAAGCACTGTTCGCGTCGCAACGCCAAGAAATTGGGCGACGTCGGCCAGCGTTTTCTGGATCGCAGCTTTCCAAGCGCCGAGGCGCAACTGGCGAATCTGGCGGATGTGATCGCCTACAACAATCACGATGTCGACGACGGCCTGCGGGCAGGCCTGCTCAGCTTCGAGCAGCTCAGCGCCTCGCGTTTGTTTGCGCGGGTTCACGCCGAAGTCGCCGGGCGCTATGCCGATCTGCAGCCCAAGCAGCTGCGCCATGAAGTGATCCGGCGCATGATCAACGAGCTGGTCCTGGACCTTACCGAGCAGACGCGGCGGAATATCGCCGACAGCAAGGCAACCAGCATCGACGAAATACGCCAGGCCCAGTTGCCCATCGTGGCCTTCTCGGAGCCTATGGGCGAACAGTCTCATGAATTGCAGCAGCTGCTGCGCAGTTGCCTGTACCGGCACCCGCGGGTCATGCGCAATACCCTCAAGGCCCAGAAAGTGCTGTCCGAACTTTTCGCCGCCTTTTCGGCGCACCCCGACCTGTTGCCAGAAAGTTTTCGACGGGCCGCAGAACAGGAAGGCGTACCGCGCGCCGTGGCGGACTATATCGCCGGCATGACCGACCGCTTCGCGATAGATGAATACGAACGCCTGTTCGACCCGCGCCGCCTGTAGGCTCCAAAACCGCCACCAGGGGCCATGCGGCAGCGCAGCACATTGAAGCGCGCCTGCTAGCTCCTTATAATCGGAAAGCTTTGGGACCCTTTCGGGTTCACCAGCCAACGGTCCAATCCGGCATCTCCCGCGGTATTGGGTTCTCCGGGCCACCAGGCCACCAACTCGCGACAATAGCCAGACGGTGACGCCAGAACGGGCAGCGCCAGGCACTCGTCGCCCCGAATAACGAACGAGCAGGTGCGAGCATGAACCAAGCCGGTCTCTACCGCCCTCAATTTGAGCACGACAGCTGTGGCTTTGGGCTGATCGCTCACGTCCACAACAACCCCAGTCACTGGCTGGTGCAGACTGCCGTGTCCGCTTTGGCGCGCCTTACGCATCGCGGCGCGGTCGCAGCCGACGGCAAGACCGGCGATGGCTGCGGACTGCTGATGAAGCGACCGGAGGCCTTCCTGCGCGATGCCGGAGCCCGGGCTGGCATTACGGTCGCCCCGAACTTTGCGGTCGGCGTGATTTTCCTGGCGCTGGACGAAACCCGGGCCGCGAATTCGCGCCGGGTCATGGACGAATGCCTTGCCGCCCAGGGTTTGAGTCCGGCGGGCTGGCGTGAAGTGCCCACCGACCCCGGAGCCTGTGGCGCCCAGGCGCTGAAATCCATGCCCCGCATGGAGCAGGTCTATATCAATGCCCCCGATGATCTGAATACCTTCGCGTTCGAGCGCAACTTGTTCTTCGCCCGGCGCGCCGCCGAACGGCAGCTGGAACAGCAGGACCCGGATTTTTATGTCTGCAGCCTGTCCTGTCGTGTAGTGCTGTACAAGGGCCTGGTCATGCCCAGCCTGTTGCCCGAGTTCTTCACCGATCTGCAGGATTCCGAACTCGCCAGCTCCATGTGCGTGTTCCATCAGCGCTTTTCGACCAATACCCTGCCGCAGTGGCGGCTGGCCCAGCCCTTCCGCTATCTCGCGCACAACGGTGAGATCAATACCGTCCAGGGCAATCGCTACTGGTCGGTCGCCCGCGCGCGCAAGTTCGAATGTGCGGATTTGCCGGACATCAGCGCCATCGCGCCCTTGGTAACCATGCAGGGTTCCGACTCACAGAGCCTGGACAACATGCTCGAGGTTTTGCTGGCCGGCGGCATGGACGTGTTTTCTGCCATGCGCCTGTTAATTCCGCCCGCCTGGCAGAACATCGAGCAGATGGACTCCAATCTGCGCGCCTTCTTCGAATACAACTCCATGCATATGGAGCCCTGGGACGGTCCGGCCGGGATCGTGTTCACCGACGGACGCTATGCGGTCTGTTCCACCGACCGCAACGGCCTGCGGCCCGCCCGCTATGTCGTCACCGATGACGACCATGTAACCCTGGCTTCGGAAATCGGGGTTTACGATTACGCATCCGGTTCCGTAATCGACAAGGGCAAACTCGGCCCCAGCCAGATGATGGCCATCGACACCGAGCGCGGCGAAATCATCAAGTCCGCCGAGATCGATCGCCGTCTGGCCAATCGGCACCCCTACAAGGCCTGGCTGAAGACCGCAGTCAAACGGCTGGAGTCCCGGCTGCACAACGGCCCCAACCATCAAACGATCGCCCCGGCCACGTTGAAAATCTACGAAAAGCAGTTCCAGGTCAGCTTCGAGGAGCGCGATCAGGTACTGCGCGTGCTGGCCGAAGCGGGCCTGGAAGCGGTCGGTTCCATGGGTGACGACACGCCCTTTGCGGTGCTGTCCGAGCGCGAGCGGGCACTTTACGACTATTTCCGGCAAATCTTTGCCCAGGTCACGAACCCGCCCATCGACCCGCTGCGCGAGCAAATCGTGATGTCGCTGGAGTGCTGCCTGGGCGCCGAACGCTCGGTGTTCGAGGAAACGCCGGAGCGGGCCGCCCGTCTGCTGGTGGACTCACCGGTGTTGTCCGAGGGCAAGTCCCGGGAACTGCTGACCCTGGATGATCCGGATTACGCACACGAGATTCTCGACCTGAATTATCCCATAG
>JBFIIN010000308.1:0-4894 GCA_041601225.1 Oceanococcus sp. | reverse complement strand
GAGTTCCGCCAGCGCCAGCACGCTCACCACCACCACGCTGACCATTGGCGGGGTGATGGGGACATTCGAATCCACCACGGCCGCGGCTGGCGACACGACGCCGGATGCCTTCGGGTTTCCCGATAAAACCGGCGTGGCGACCAGCACCCTGATCGGCTCCAAATACACCCGACCCGGCGGATACTCGGAACCCGTGCCGATCAGTGTCAGCGCCGGCTCGGAGTACCGGATCGGTGGCAGGGCCTGGACCAGCGCGGCGGGCACGCTGAATCCAGGAGAGCCCGTGCGGGTTCGGCATACCAGTGCGGCTATAGCCGACACTATAGCCGCTACGACCTTGACAGTTGGAGGAGTCGCGGGAACGTTTACTTCGACGACCGCGCCGCCACCCTAATTGCAAAGGGCCTACCGCACTTATTGCGCGGACAGCGGGTTTCGAAAAATAGCCCTTGAGGTTCGCGCTGTGAAAAGTGGTACGTCCCTGAATACCCCGTTTAGCTGAATCGTTCTCCGATCTGTTTGAAATGAACGGTCTGGATGCCGTCTGAAAATGATCGTTCCTCACCGCTGTAGACGATCAGGGCCGGGGCCAGTGGCTGACAATTTTCGGCAAAGTGCCGCAGACCCTTTTTGAAGCTTTGGTGGTAGGTCGCGGCGGATTTGACCTCCAGGCCGCTCAGCACGCGCCCGGAGGCTTGCAGCAGATCCACTTCATGGCCGTGGCTGTCGCGGTAGAAATAGAGATTGGGAGTTTTGCCCGCGTTATAGCGGGCTTTGAGCACTTCCAGTATCACCAGATTCTCGAACAGCGAACCCACCAGCGGATCACGTGCGGCCTGCGCTGCAGACTCGATACCCAGCAAATAGCTGAGCAGGCCCACGTCGGAGAAATACAGCTTCGGCGATTTGATCACCCGTTTGCCGAAATTCTCGAAGTACGGCGGCAGGCGAAACACCACAAACGAGGCCTCCAGTATCGACAGCCATTGTTTAATGGTTTTGGCATCCACGCCGACATCGCTGCCCAGCGAGTGATAATTGATGACCTGTCCAACCCGGCCTGCCAGCAGTTTGACGAACTTTTCAAACAGGGTGGCATCCTTGAGCTGGATGAGCTGGCGCACGTCGCGTTCCACATAGGTCTGATAGTACGCCGCCCAGGCGGTATGCGGCCGCTGCTGCTGATCATGGATGCGCGGTAGAAAGCCATGGAAAAGATAATCGGAGAAGTGCTCGAAACCCAATCCGGCTTGCTGCATTTCGCGGATGGACAGCGGCAGCAAATGCAGCATACCGGTGCGCCCGGCCAGGGACTGGCTGACCGCGGCCCGTAGCGAGAGTTGATGCGAGCCGGTGAGTATGAATTGACCGTTGCCGGCTTGAGCGTCCACCCGGCCTTGCAGAAAGCTCAGCAGTTCCGGGGTGCGTTGAATTTCATCAAATATGACGTGCTGGTCGTATTGCTGCAAAAAGCCTTTGGGGTCTTCCTGGGCAATGGCGCGGACTTCCGGATCTTCCAGCGACACATAGCGGTAATCCGGGCAGGCGGCCCGCACCAACGTGGTCTTGCCAGCTTGGCGTGGGCCCAGCATGGTGACGATGGGGAATTCGCCAAGCTGGGTCAGCAGCTCGGCCTGGAGCTGGCGTGGAATCATGGGGCCAGCTTATTCTGTGTAAATCAGGAGTTCAAGTCAGGATTTGCACAGATTAGAGTTTTGAGGGCTCTGCAAGGTGGGTGCGGGGACGGGCTACCGTGGGTGCGGGGACGGGCTACCGTGTCCCCGAATTTCTGGGGATGCGGGGAGCGGTCCTTGGCGCTGATCTGATTTCTGGCCCCGGATTCTCGAAAGCGTGCATTCAAGATCGGGAAGCGCACAGTTGATGGTCCATCAACTGTGCTCAGGCGACCGACTTTGCTCGCCAGCAGGCCGTTGTCGTTGATGGTTTGGTATCGCAGATACTTATGGCTTAGCGCTCTGCTCGCTTTCTGGCAGAAGGCGGAGATTTCCCATTGATGCTAGGTGATGGCCTTGTGGGCCTTGCTCATGTCGATGTCACTTTGTCTGCCGCGCTGCGGGCAGTGCGGTATCTGCTGGTCAGAAGGCTTCCGCGTGTGGGCGAAGGTCAAGTTCGTGGGTCCAGGCGCTGGCATGCTGCCGATGCACCATCCAGTAAGCCTCGCCGATATTGAGCGGATTCAGTCCGCCATGTTCGCCCTTGGATGCCAGCAGTTGTGGCATTGCGGTTTGCATGCGCTCGCCATCGACCATGCCATCGACAACCGCATGCACGACATGAATCCGCTTGGGGCCGAATTCGCGCGCCATGGCCTGGGCAATGCTGCGCAGGCCAGCCTTGTTGGCGGCGAAGCTGGCGAAACCCGCATTGCCGCGTAGCGAGGCCGAAGCACCAGTAAAAATGATGGTGCCGCGACCGCCTGATTCATTGATGGCGTTGTCCTGCATACGACGCGCGGCTTCCTGACCGATGAAAAAACCGGACAAGCAATCGGCGCGCCAGGATTGTTCAAATTTCGCCGGATCGATGAGGAGAAAATTGCCCGGACTCAGGGTGCCCACGTTGTGCACCACCAGACCTGGCGTGTAGCCATCCTGATCGAGCTGCTTGAATGCGGCCAACACCTGATCCGACCGGCTGGCATCCACGACCGCGACGCTGACCGAGCCGCCCGCTGAGCGAATACTCTCGGCGCTGGCCTCCAGCTTGCTCGTATTGCGACCACACAAATACACCGGCATGCCCTCGCTCGCGACACGTTGACCGACTGCGGCGCCGATGCCGGGCAGGGCGCCGGCGCCAAAGATGAGGGCGGCATACGGTCGGTCATCGCTTTTTTGTGTGCGCAGTTTTTGCTTTATCAGGCCTTTGATCATTGTGCTTAGCATCAGAAGCGCTCGCGATGGGGACGCAAATCCAGTTCCTGAGTCCAGGCACTGGGCGCTTGTTGATGTACGGCCCAATAGCTGTCGACGACCGCATCCGGCAGCAGCGCGCCGTCCTCGCCCTTGTTGCGCAACAGCCACCTGCCCACGCCGCCGCCAAAGCTGCGCACGATCTCGCCAGACACCATGCCGTCAATCACGATATGCGCGACGTGGATGCCTTGCGGCCCAAATTCACGCGCCATGGCTTGCGCCAGCGCACGCTGACCGGCTTTGGCGGAGGCGAAGCCACCGAACAGCGGTTTGCCGCGCATCGAAGCACTGGCGCCGGTAAGCAGGATGCTGCCCTTGTGCAAGCCGTCCTGTTTCAGCATGCGCGGGATGGCGGCCTGGCCAGCCAGGGTGGGGCCCAGGACACAGCGTCGCCAATGGCCGACGAACAGGCGTTCATCGGATTCCAGAAAAGGCGCGGGAATATTGCGGCCGGTGTTGTAAACCAGCAGGTGTGGGGGCGCTCCCGTCGCATCCACCTGCTGGAACAAAGCCTGGATGTCTTTCGCCTGGGTACTGTCGGTGACGACTGCGGTCGCCTGACCGCCGTCAGCCTTGATCTCATCGACGATGCGCTGCAGCTTCTGCTGGGTACGCCCGGCGAGGAAAACATGCATGCCTTCACGGGCGGCTTTGGCGGCCATCGCGCCGCCGATGCCCTGGCGGGCGCCGACGCCGATAATCACCGCAATTTTTTGCCTGGCGGGTTTCATCATGTGGTCTCAACACTCGCGCAGCAACTTTTCCCGGAAGCCGTCAGGACACAGCAACAGCTTCTGATTTGCGGCGTCGTAATGCAGGTGCGCTGTCTTCGCCAGTGCGACCAGCCTTTGATCAGCAAGCGCTGAAATGCGGTAAACGACGTCACAGCCATACTTGTTGAAGTCCGTCGCCGCCATCCCGATGCGCAGGCTTTCGCCATAGCGCGCCTCCGATTTATAGATCACAGCAAGGTCTGCATTGATCATGCTGGGGCCGGCGTCGGTGTACTCGGGCACCTCGCAGGCTGCCATGTATTGCACGCGCGCCTCGTTGAGAAAGGCGATGAGATGCTCGTTGCCCAGATGGTCGCCACGATTGATGTGGGCGAGCATGATGGGCAGCTCGACGGCATATACATAATGATCCAGCTCGGGGATTTGAACACGGGCCATGGGAATTCCTGAGGGTGGTTGATAAAGGCCTGGATAGCATGGGCGGCAGGCCCCTATATCCATCCGATCGGGTCTGAACCACAGTATCCGGGAAAATCGCCGTGATCGAACTGACGGCCCAAAGCCTTACGAAAGCGTCTGAAGCCGTCTAGTGCGCAAATCCGGCACAACTATGGGTACAACTAAACCAGAAAATCACCCCGATTTTGCTCCGGCTGATAAAGATATTTCTGAAAGCCCACGAAGGTTTCACGAATCATTGCAGGCGAGCCAAGTACCTGGGTGGCATCGCTGATGGTGGCGTATTTCAATTCAATAAGGCTGCGCATTTTGCTGGATGCGAGTTCCTGTACGCCGTCTTGCACGTAGCGGTCCAGGATGAAATTGATGAATTCCTGCTGCTTGGGGTCGGCATAGGCGCTGGCGATGCCGCCGCGGGCGGATTGGGCGCGCTGGCCTCGGGTTTTGGTTTCGGCTGAATAGGCCACGTACGCCAGCAAGTCATAAACATCGCTGTCCTTGGCGTCGATCAGGTCTTTCATGCTGTCGAGCTTTTCGTCGTCATAGCCGGCCTCGCTCAGATCACTGAGGAGTTTTTCTCGGGTTGTCGGGTCGCTCCAGATTTCACGCAAGCGGTCTTCGTTGTCAAAGAACTGGGGCAGATCGTCAAATAGTCGTTCCACGAATTCTTTGGCCGTAATGGGTTTGCCTTCCGGGCTCCAGTACATGACAGACGATATATGCTTGATCTGGCGTGTACGCCCATCCGAGAGTGTAATCACAATT
>JBFIIN010000307.1:0-4906 GCA_041601225.1 Oceanococcus sp. | reverse complement strand
CCCAGGATGTCGGCCATGGACTAGGCCGGCCGGATAATGAGCATGTTGGCGTCATAGGTCAGCACGCCAAGCAGGATCGCGTTGAGCAAGCGGTTGAAATCCACGCTGTAGATGTGGGCTTCCGCCATGGGGTTGTCGGCATAGGGGTCGGCGACCTGAACCTCGCATCCGGCTTTGCAGATTGCGCTGAGGATGACGAAATGACCGGCGGGTTCGCCGCGGATCGGATCGTCGCTGGAGCTGGCGGGAATCTCGCGTGGGCTGCGGTACAGCCAGGTGGCGGACAGCCCGGTCAGGATCGGCGTTTTCTGATCCAGGAATTGGCGGATCAGCTGCGGGGTCAGATCCTGCATGCGCAGCTCGCCACCCAGTTCCAGAAACTCCAGGTAGCCGCGTGTCGCGATATCAACTTCAGGCCGTTGCTTGGCGCTGGCCTGCAGGCGCAGCTGGGTGGCCAAATCGATACCGGGCTCGGCGAACCAGCTGGGATCAAACACGGCGAGATTGTAGGTGTAGATCGTGGCCTGATAGCCCCGGCGCAGCGCATGATTGGCCAGAAACACCGCGAGCGTGCCGCCGGTGGGCAACATGGGAATTTCCGTGATGAGTGTGCTCAGGTCACAGTGATCGGCGTAATAGTCATAGAGCGAGGCCAGGCAGCTGGGTCCGCAGGTCACGTCGTCGGGCTGCGCCTGAATCTGAATTGCGCTCATGCGCAGCGACCCGGGTTGCGGCACTGCCCCAGGGCAGATAGCGCACACTGCGCGGTGGACCATGGTCCCGCGCGACACCCAAGGCAGCTTCCGCCCGGTAGAGCGTGGCGTCGTGTCAGAAACCACAGCCGCGTTGTCATGAGCAAGTCTCCAGGCCTCGGCGGGTAATTGCGGGGCCGATATACCGCAATTTACAGGCTCTGGCGACTGGCGCTGGCCGGTCCTGCCCGGATTCGGAATCCCGCTGAGAATCCCATCTGAAATCAGAGACTTGAATGCCAGTTCCGCGGGCTGTCCGGAGCCGGCGGGTGGCGTACGCCCGGACCGGGCCTGCATTTGCGCAGGGACGCGCAGGTCCGCGCCTGGGCCAGCCGGGGGCACGGCAAAAAAAGGGCGCCCGGCGGCGCCCCGTTTGGCCTAGCGGCGGCGCTGCAATCCCAGCCCCAGGAGCATCAGCAGGCCCCAGCCCAGCGCGCCGCCCGCGCTGTTGCCCACCAGAACTGAACGACCCTGCGTTTCGACGGGCTCACCGAGATCGACTTCGATTTTCGCGGTATAGCTGTCACCCAGGGCCAGAAACGGCACGCCCACCACGCGGTAACTCACCAGCCCACCCTCCAGCAACATGGTGACGGCTTCCGGATTGGAGCTGGAGGCGGCGCCGTCGCTGACCACATTGCCGTCCTCGTCCATGATGAAAAAGTCGAAATCAATGACGCCCGCGCCCGTGATGTCGACCCACTCAAACTGAAAGCGCACGATGGCGGTCGGGTACACATCGATGATATCGGCCGGGAAATCCAGGGTGAGCGCAAATTCGTCGCATTCCAGCAGCGGCGGCATGCAGGTGGGCTCCAGATTGCCGGTGGCCAGGCTGGTCTGGTGAACCACATTGGCGTTCACGAAAGGGCCGCCGCCGTAGCTGACCTCCAGTTGATCCAGCTTCAGGGTGGCTTCAGCCGGTTCCACGGCGTACAGCTGGGGGCAGGCACAGGCCAGCAATACGGCGAGGCCGTTGCGTAAAGTCATATTCGATTCTCCGATGGCAGGACTGCGAGGCGAGTCCGTGAGTTGGTGCGATTTTAGCGGTTCCGGCGCGAGGAACAAAACGGCCCCGGTTCAGCTCAGCGCCGCCTCGGCAATCCGGATGGCCTGATTTTCGTCAAAACTGAAGGGCAGTATTTGATCGACTGGCAGGCCCTGACCCTCGATGCAGCTTCGATCATGGTCGTAACTCAGGGCCGTGCTGACGGTGAGACGCCAGCCGTCAAGCAGGCGCAGGCTGCGGACCCGGCCACTGCCGCCGCCCGAGCGCTGGCCCATGATCTGCACCTGATCGAGTCTGCGCAGGCCGAGCAGGGCGTCCTCGGTCGCTGAATAGCTGAGCGGGTCGGTGAGAAAGACCACGGGTTTGGACCAGCGCCTGGCGGGTGCTGCGGGCTGCCCGTTGATGGGCACCCAGGGACCAAGGTGGCCATCGGGATCCGTGCTGCGAGTCCAGCCGACAGCGCGCTCATCGGCCAGAAATCGGCTGCGGAAATCTTCGGCGACCCGCAGGGCGCCGCCCGGGTTTGCGCGCAGGTCTACGACCAGGCCTGGGGCGCTGCGCAATGCCGCGAATGCGGCATCGACCTGATCCTCGAGGCCGCAGGCGGGCAACCAGGCCTCGATACGCAGATAGCCTATCCCCGAGCGCAGCCAGCGCCAGCTGACCGGCGGGCCAGTCCAGCGCGTGCTTCGCGGGTTTTCGGACCATTCAACAATATCGCCCGCTGGCGTCCTGGCCGCGCAGGCGCGCTCGCTGGTCAGTGGCCGGGCCAGCATGCGGGCGCCTATGACATAGGGCTTGCTGTGCGCGGAAGCGCCGGTGCGGCGCGCCCAGTGCTCGATATCCTCACCCAGCAGTTCGCAGCCGGGCCGGATGCCCCGAGCCCAGGCCGCGGAGCCTTTGGCGACCCGGTAAAAATACGGGCGGGCATCGCGCACGATGAGGTCGTAGGGGAGGGTTCCCATCGGCGGGTCAGCGTGCAGGCCGGTATGGCTGTCATCAAGCTCGGCCAGCCATTCCTGAATGGCGGGCACGGGATCGGGCGCGGCCATGACCTGTACTTTGTGGTGCTGGCAGATCGCACGCCAGTCCTTGTTTTTCAGTGCGAATGACGGATAGCTGTTGCCCACCTCACGGCAAATGCGCTCGACGGCCGCGTCCAGGGTGGTGCAGTGGTCGATCTTCCAGCGACCGGCGAAGCGCGCATCCAGCGAGCGCAGATAACTGAAACTTTCAATGACCTGGTCGACGCTGTCGCCATCGGTAATCAGCAGTCTGCGCTGCCGGTCCAGGCTGATTTGCGGACCGTCCGGCCGACTGGCGCCGGCCGCGGCAATGGCGGGATTGCACTCGTAGGGCCCGATCAGCCAGCGCGGCGCGGCGCTGGGGGGCGGGTCGGCGAGACTGAAGCGACAGCCCAGTTCACACTCCAGGGCGGCGCGATTGGCTTCAAGCAGGCCAGGCAGACTGGTCAGCCGCTCCACGCTCTTTGGATCCAGGCCGCGGTGGTCGGTCGGCAGGACCACCGCCAATGTGGTGCCCGCGGCGAACGGCCGATCGCGCATCGTTCAGCCCCAGCTGTGAGTTCGCGCCAGTCGCCTACCGCGGCTTGAGCAGTTTGGCGCACTCCGCCATCTGTTCGCGCATTCCGCGCAGGGCGTCGGAATCAGCCGGCTCACCGGCTTCGCGCTGGCAATCCTCATAGGCCTGGGCGTTGGATTCGAACTGCTGCAGGGTTTCCGTTTTGGTATCGGCATCCTTGAGCTGCAGGTAGCCCACCACCAGCACGATGATAAGAACCAGGACTATGCGCATGACCGTTCCCTTCCGACGAACAAAAAGCTTAGCCGGTTCCGGCGCTCGTTGCAGAGCTCAGCGGTGCGCCCCCGCTGGCCGGCAAGACGGTCGCCCGGCGATCCTTGCGCCGCCCCAGCCAGAGCAGCAGGGGTGGCAGAAACAGAAAGTCGATGAGCAGGGCGATCAGGATGATGCCGGCGGTCAGGATGCCCAGTTCCGAGTTCAACGCGAACACGGATACGGCAAGCAGGCCGAAATTCACGCACAGCACAATCGTGGTGACCACCAGCGCGACCCCAACGGTCGAAAAGGCGTAGCGAATTGCGTCGGCGGTATCGAGCTGATGTTCCTCCTGCCCCAATTTGTATTTGCTGAGCAGGTGCACGGTGTAGTCCACCACGATGCCCATGGTCAGGCCGGAGACCACCGACAGACCCAGGCCGACCCGCCCGACCAGCAGGCCCCAGAGCCCGAAGCCAACCAGCATGGGCAACAGATTCAGCAGCAGGCTGACCAGCCCGAAGCTCAGCGAGCGCAGGGCCAGCCCGATCACCAGCGAGATGGCAATGAGGCCGATGAATGAGCCCAGCAGCATGCTTTTTACGTTGCGTTTGCCCATGTGGGCGAACATGGCGTCCGAACTGGCGCCGGGATGATAAAAACTCGCGGGCGCATTTTTGCGTTGCCAGTCTTTTGCGCGCTCCTGCAGCCCGATCAGCTCCCGGGTCGACGAGGTGTGCAGGCCGGCGATGACGCGGGTGGCGGACTTGTCGAGATTGACCTGGTTGGTCAGATCCAGGCCAAAGGGCAGGGAAAACTCATACAGCAGCAGATATTGCGCGGCGAGCTCGCGGTCCGCGGGCAGCCGGTGCCAGGCCGGATCGTCACCATGCAGATTGCGGTTGAGCCGCTTCATGACTTCGGTGAACACACTCACATGGGCCACCTCGGGCTGGGCGCCCAGCCATTGCGCAAAGGCTTCCAGCGTGCGCAGGTAGTCCGGATCAACAACCGCACCCGATTCGCCGGCGCCAGCGTTGAATTCCAGGGTATTGAATCCGTTCAGCGCGGCCCGCGCGAAATCCGAGTCCTGTCGAATCTGGGTGCTTTCATCAAAGTACTCGGCCCAGACATCGTAAAGCTGATTGCGTGGCAGGCAGGCCGTGGCCAGTATGATCAAAGTCAGCGTGGTGAAAAATATCAGCCGCGGACGGGCGATCACCCGATCGGCAATCCGGGCCATGGCGCCGATGCGCTGATCGGCATCCGCATAAACCCGGCCCGGGAAGATCACCATCAGGACCGGGAGCAGGGAGATTGAAAACAGCCAGGCGCCCGCGATCCCGAT
>JBFIIN010000306.1:0-4916 GCA_041601225.1 Oceanococcus sp. | reverse complement strand
TGTCACGCAATGTGCGTCAGGTCAGTCGTTTTATCGACCAGGTGCTGGCGGACCATAGCCAGGAGGATATCGAAAACGGCCTTTCGCTCAGCGATATTCATGGCATTCAGGATGGCGCCTCTTCAACCGGCCGGCTGTTCTTTCAGACCCGGCCACTGGGGGTCGAACTGCCCGAGATGTTGCCTGGACAGAAGGCCGACAACACGATATTGAAAGCCGCGCTGGCCCTGCACGCCGAAAATCCAAAGCGCGAAGTCGTTCTGGTGTCCAAGGACATCAATCTGCGGATCAAGGCCGCGATCATTGGCGTCAGGGCCGAGGACTACAGCAACGACCAGGTCCTTGATGATCTGGACCTGCTGTACACCGGTTACCAGAATCTGTCGGCCAACTTCTGGTCCGATGTGCAGGGTGAACTGGAATCGTGGACTGACGAGCGCGGCCGCAGTTTCTATCGAGTCACCAGCGCGGAACTGGCGAATTGTCATATCGGTCAGTTCTGTCATATTGCGGCGGATGACGCGCGGGGGTTGCAGATGATCGTGCGCGGGCGGGAGGGTGAAACCGTCCAGCTGGAAGTGATTCGGGATTACAGCGAGGGCAAGCAGGCCGCCTGGGGCGTGCATGCGCGCAATCCGGAACAGAATTACGCGCTCAACCTGTTGCTGGATCCGGAAATCGAGTTCGTATCCTTGTTGGGCGCGGCCGGCACAGGCAAGACGTTGCTCACCCTGGCCGCTGGGCTGGCACAGACCATGGATGAGCCCCGATATCGCGAGATCGTCATGACCCGCGTGACCGTGCCGGTCGGCGAGGACATCGGGTTCCTGCCGGGCACTGAGGAGGAAAAAATGACACCCTGGATGGGCGCGCTGATGGACAATCTCGAAGTCCTGACCCAGACCCTGGAAGGTGGTGATTGGGAGCGTGCTGCGACCAACGAGTTGCTGGCCAAGCGCGTCAAAATCCGCTCGCTCAACTTCATGCGGGGTCGCACCTTCCTGCATCGATTTCTGATTCTGGACGAAGCCCAGAATCTGACCTCAAAACAGATGAAAACCCTGATCACCCGGGCCGGGCCGGGAACCAAAATTGTCTGCCTGGGTAATCTGTCGCAGATCGACACGCCTTATCTGACCGAAACCACCTCGGGCTTGACCTACGTGGTCGACCGGTTTCGGGATTGGCCCCACAGCGGCCACGTCACCCTGGCCCGTGGCGAGCGCTCTAGGCTGGCGGATTTTGCATCGGTAAATCTGTGACCGGTATCAGTTCCGCGGCGTCCAGCGATACCGGTGGGTCACGGTCCGTCGGCCAGGCGACCAGGACGGCGTTGACCACCGTGGCCAGCGGAATCGCAAAAAACACGCCCCAGAAACCCCATGTACCCCCAAAGAACAGCACCGCGACGATGATCGCCACCGGGTGCAGGTCGACGGCCTCGGAAAACAGGACCGGCACCAGGATATTGCCGTCGATCAACTGAATGATTCCGTAGGCGAAAATCACCCAACCGAATTCCGAACTGACTCCGAACTGGGCAAAGGCCACCATCGCTATGGGCAGGGTCACAACCGTCGCACCGATGTACGGAATCAGGACCGACAGGCCGACCAGCACCGCGAGCAACACGGCAAAGTTCAGACCGAGCAGATAGAAAGTCGCGAAGCTGGCACAGCCCACGAGCAGGATCTCGATGAATTTTCCGCGCACATAATTGGCAAGCTGGCGATCCACATCGCGCCAGACCCGTCGCGCCAAACCCACGTCGCGCGGCAGAAATTTGCGCCACCAGTTGATGATGCGTGTCTTGTCCTTGAGCAGAAAGAACACCAGCAGAGGGAGCAGAACCAGATAGATGGCGACATACATCAGCCCCACGCCGACCACCCAGGAGCGCGCAAAAATGGCCTGCCGAAACTCGACTGCCGATCGGGAGACCACCCCCGCAACCTCATCGATCTGCGCCGCAGTAAATGTCTGCGGATAGCGATCTGGCAGGGTCTGGAGATAGTCCCGAACCGTGCTGATCAGGAATGGCAGTTCCTGCACCACCTGCGCGGCCTGCCGCGAAATCAGCGGCACCAACGCAAAGACCACCAGAAAAAACCCCGCCACAAACGCCAACCAGACAATGACGGTGGCCAACCAGCGCGGTATCGACGCCCGCTCGATCAGGGTCACCGGACCCTCCATCAGATACGCGCAGACGATCGCCGCCAGCACCGGAGCGAGAATCGCGCCAAAGAAACTGATCAACAGCACCCCGGCCAGCAGGATCAAGGCCAGGCTCACTACCTGTGGGTTGGCAAGTTGCCGCTTGAACCAGTCGCGAACTACGTCCATCGTTGTCCCGTACGGCGCCATGAACTTTGGCGAAAGACCAGCGCTCTAAGCAGGATGAAAATGACCAGCCCAAAGCCCTGCGGGCCCAGAATGCGGTGCATTGCGGGCGCGCTTTTTAGACGCAATGCTAGCATGCGTGCGAGGCCTGTTCGGATCGGCGTGATATTGCTGCTGGCAATCTTGAGTGGCCTCACCAGTGCTACCGCAACGGGGGGTGAGGTAGAGGTTCCCTACATCGGCGAGCCTGCAGATCGCATTTTGCCGCCCCACGAAGAGCGCAAGATCGGGCGCAATATTGTCTATCAATTGCTGCTTCACGGACTGGTTCTTGAAGATCCGGAGCTGAGCGACTACATCAACCGGATTGGCCAGGATCTGGCCAGCCACATTCCCGGAGCGCCTGAGCTGTCGTTTTTCGTCATTCGGGATACTGGGATCAACGCCTTTGCCCTGCCCGGTGGATATATCGGCATTAATGCCGGTCTGATCACTGCCTCGGAATCCGAATCGGAGCTGGCGGGCGTGATTGCCCACGAAATCGCCCATGTCACCCAGCGGCATATCGCGCGCCAGATAGACGCCACCCGCGGCTGGAATCTGGCGGGCATCGGCCTGCTACTGGCCGCAATACTGGCGGGTGGTGACGCCGACGTCGTGCAGGCCGCGCTTGGCCTGGGCCTGTCGATCAGCCACCAACGACAGGTCAACTTCACGCGGTCCCATGAACTAGAAGCCGACCGTCTTGGCATCCGCACCCTGGCCAAGGCCGGCTACGACCCGATCGGCATGGCCAGCTTTTTCCAGCGCCTTGAGCAAAATGCACGGCTATACGGTGAGGGCGTACCGGAAATTTTGCGCACCCACCCAGTCAACAGCACGCGAATCTCCGAAGCCCAGGCGCGGGCGGCGAGCTACCCCATCGCGCAACCGCGATTGAACCTGAATTATCAGGTGATTCAGGCCCGCACCCGGACGCTGAGCAGTGCCCTCAACAGCGATGCCATCGAATACTTTCGCAGCACTTCGGCCAACTCACAGTCACCTGCGGATCAGTATGGTCTGGCACTCACGCTTTCCCGCGCCGGTCAATATGCGGATGCTCAGCCGCTCTACGACGCGCTGCTCGTTGCTCATCCCGAGGATGTGCATTTTCGGCTGGCTCAGGCCCGTAACCGCGCCCTGGCGGGCGATCGTGAACAAAGCGTCAAACAATTGAAGGACATACGGCGCGATCATCCCGAGCATGCCGCGGTGACGCTGGCGCTGGCTGAAGCCCTGATCAACGCGGGGCGCGCCGCAGACGCGCGTCAATTGCTGCTGGAAACCGACTTGCTGGCCCAACGCCACGGCGAATCGTACCGGCTGCTTGCGGTGGCGGCACGGGACATGGGCCAACTTCCCGAAGCCCATTTTCAGATGGCCGCATACGAGCGCAGCCGCGGCAACTATGTCGCCGCTCTTGGCCAACTCCGCTCCGGTTTATCGCTATCGCCCTTGAGTGACCATCAGCGCCAGCGCATCACAGCGCGCTTGGCGGAATACACTGACGAAGCGCCCCGCGAACAACTGCGGGCCTACAACGAAAAGGGTCAGGAACGGCGCCGCGAACACGGCAGCTAGCCGCGCCCGCAGCTCGGTCATCGGCCACCGGCCTAGTTGGTGTCGTTGTTGTCCTGCTCGTCAGGCAGTTCAGTGGTCGAATCATCGCCACGCTCGGGCGCCTCTTCCGATTCCTTGGCGACCTCTTCTTCCGAGGTCTTGATTCCCAATCGGAACGCCGCAAAGCCCGGCATCACAAACTGGTTGAGCGCCTTGCCAAGAACCCGACCGTTATGCGGCGAAACAATATCGGTCCGCACATTGCTCAAGGGATCGGTCACGGTGCCCAGCACCTCGCCAGCGCGCACCACATCGCCCAGCTCGGTGTCAGAAAACAGGATGCCACCGCGGTTCACACGCACCCAGCGCGATTCGTAAAACACCGGCTGCGGGTTGCGCCAGATCAGGGTCTTCGGCGTCATCTTCAGACGACTCATCAACGACTCGATACCCTTCACCCCCTGTGCGACCTCCTGCGGCTGCAGACGCTCCGGCTCGCCGGCCTCCAGGGTAACCGCAGGAATCCCTCTCAGCGCGGCCGCACGGCGCAAAGTGCCCGACGTGCCGGGAGTGTGCAGCACCGCAATGGCGCCAAAGCCCTTGGTCATTTCCACGATTTCCGGATCGCGCAAATCGGCGCGCAACTGGGGCAGATTGGCCCGGTAGAATGAGCCGGTGTGGACATCGACCAGGCGATCGCAGTACCGCACGATCTGCGAGAAAAAATCCGCCGCAATACGCGAGGCCAGACTTCCGGAAGGATCACCGGGGAAGTGCCTGTTCAGGTCTCGCCGGTCCGGCAGATAGCGGCTGCCCCGCTGAAAACCCGGGAGATTCACTATCGGCACACCGATCACGGTTCCTTTCAGGGACTCCGGGTCCAGGCCCTGCATGACCCGCCTGACGATTTCAATGCCATTGAGTTCGTCGCCATGGATGGCCGCAGTCAGACACAGAACCGGCCCGTCACC
>JBFIIN010000305.1:0-4950 GCA_041601225.1 Oceanococcus sp. | reverse complement strand
GAGTTTGCTGCCCAGCGTAAACATCGCCAGATCGCTGAGTACTGAGAAACGCGAGGACGCCCAGGCCAGACGGCGGAAGTACTTTGCTGTGGGGCCAGCAACGGGCGAACCGGCGGACCAGCCGCGGGTGAGGCCACGCACCAGGGTGCGGCCGATGTTCATGAAGAAGCTGCCCATCCAGCCCAGCAGGTTGGCGCGGAAAGCCGCGACATCTTCGTTCTCCACGGCGTGCACGGTATTCATCGCATAGGGATGGCAACGGGTGGCACCCTGACCGAAGATGATCAGAGTCCGGGTCATGATGTTCGCCCCTTCCACGGTGATGCCGACCGGTGCGCCCGCATAGCCCTGGCCCAGAATATTGTTCGGGCCTTGCATGACGCCAGCGCCAGCAAAGACATCCATCCCATTCAAGCCCAGTTCCTGACCCAGTTCGGTGCACTGCTGCTTGAGAATTGCGGACACCACCGGCGGATGTTCGCCGGCATCTACCGCCGAACAGGCATAGACCCGTGCCGCTTCCAGCATGTAGGTCAGGGCGGCGATCTTGCCGACTTTGTCCTGAATGCCTTCCATGTGACCGATGGGGATGTTGAATTGTTGGCGCACCATGGAATACGGCCCGGTGACCGAGGCAATGGATTTGGCTCCACCGACGCCGCCAGCGGGCAGGGAGATGGCGCGACCTCCAGCCAGAGCTTCCATCAGCATGCGCCAGCCTTTGCCCGCATAGTCCGGCCCGCCCAGGATATCTTTGACCGGCGCCACCACATCGCGCCCGATGATCGGGCCGTTGGGAAAGGCTTCGCCAATCGGGTCGTGGTGATCGCCAATTTCCAGGCCTGTCACGCCTTTTTCCACCATCACCACGGTGATGCCGACGTCCTGGCCCTTGCCCAGCAGATTGTCAGGGTCAGCGACCCGCACGGCCAGCGAAATCAAATTGGCCAGCGGCGCCAGGGTGATATAGCGTTTGCGGAAGTTCATGCGAATCTTGAGTTCGCCGTCGCTATCCTTGAACACCTCGCCCTCGGCCTTGATCGAAGCGGCGTCCGAGCCGGCGGTGGGCTCGGTGAGGCCGAAGCAGGGGATGTACTCACCGCTCGCGAGTTTCGGCAGGTAGTGCTGTTTCTGGGCGTCCGTGCCATACATGGTCAACAGTTCGGCAGCGCCCAGCGAATTCGGAATGACCACCATGGTGCCGACGATTTGCGAGACCGGACTGAGCTTGGCCATCACGTAGCTGCGGGCCAGGACCGACATTCCCAGGCCGCCGAATTCCTTGGGTATCAGCATGCCGAAAAAACCCTTGTCGCGCAGGAATTGCATGATGTCTTCGGGAATGCGGCGGGTCTGCGCGATCTGGTATTTGTCAATCATCGCGCAGAGTTCTTCGGTCGGGCCGTCCAGAAAGGCCTGCTCCTCGGCGGTCAGCTTGTTGTAATTGGCCGCCAGCATCTTCCTGAAATCAGGATTGCCGGAGAAAAAGTCGCCGTCGATCCAGACCGTGCCGGCTTCCAGAGCCTGGCTCTCGGTGGCGGAAATCTTTGGCAACATATTCTGGCGCTTCATGGTTTTGAGCAGGCTTGCGAACATGGGTGCTCTCCTGGTTACTGGGTGTTCAAGGGAAATTGATGAGGCATGGCCCGGCGAGCGCATCGCGGCCATCCCGAGTCGCGGTCCACGGGCCTGGCTGTCTGGGCTGGATCGCGTAATGCAGTCATTCGAATTGGTGGCCTTCAATCGCCATCCGTTCCAGCAATGGCGGCGGTGTGAAACGATCACCATGGCGGGCGGCCAGTTCTTTGGCGCGCGCGACGAACGCGACAAGTCCCGTCTGATTGATAAACTGCAGAGTGCCTCCGGTCCATGGTGCGAAGCCCCAGCCGAAGATGCTGCCAATATTGGCGTCGGCCGTGCGTTCGACCACGCCCTCGGCGACGCAGCGTGCGGTTTCGATCGCCTGGATATAAAGCAGGCGGTCAATCATTTCCTGTTGCGCCAAGGTCTGGTCGCCGCTGGGCCAGTGCTGGCGCAGACCGGGCCACAGGACCTTGCGTTTGCCATCGTAATCGTAGAAGCCCCGGCCGGCCTTGTTGCCGGGCCGGTCGAAACTGGTGACCATCTGCTCAATCACGGGCAGTCCGGGATGCGGGCTATAGGGCAGGCCCTCGGCCAGCAGATCCTTGCGGGTCTGCTCGGCGACGTGCCAGCCCAGGGACAGGCTGACTTCGTCCTGCAGGGCCAGCGGCGGCATCGGCATGCCGGTGGCTTTGCCCGCCGATTCGATGGCCTGCGGGTTCTGGCCTTCGGCCAGCATGGCGATGCCTTCCATCACATAGGTGCCGAACACACGCGAGGTATAGAAGCCGCGCGAGTCGTTCACCACAATCGGTGTCTTGCCGATCGCCACGACATAATCAAAGGCCCGGGCCAGGGTTTCGGGCGCGGTTTTCTCGCCGACGATGATCTCCACCAGCGGCATCTTGTCGGCGGGAGAGAAGTAATGCAGGCCGATGAAATTCTCCGGCCGCTGACTCTTGGTGGCCAGCCCGGTGATCGGCAAGGTCGAGGTATTGGAGGCAAATACCCCGGTGGCATCCATGACCGCTTCGGATTCGGCGGTGACGGCAGCCTTCAGTTCACGATCTTCAAAAACGGCTTCTATGATCAGGTCGCAGTCGGTCAACGCACTGACCTGATCTGTGGCCGTGATCCGGCCCAGCAGTTCGACGCCCTGGTCCTTGCCCATGCGTCCGCGGCCCACCGCTTTCTGCACCAGCGATTCGGAATAGGCCTTGCCTTGGTCGGCGCCGTCCTGGCTTACGTCTTTCAAGACGGTTGCAAAGCCCGCCTTGGCGGATACATAGGCGATCCCCGAGCCCATCATGCCGGCGCCGAGGATGCCGACCTTGTTGAAGCGGCTGCGCTCTATGCCCGCGGGGCGCGATGCGCCTTTCTTGATGTCATTGAGCTGAAACCAGAGGCTGCCGATCATGTTTTTCGACACGGGGCTGACCACGCAGTCGGCGAAATAACGGCTTTCCACTTCGCAGGCGGTGTCGAAGTCCAGCAGGCAGCCTTCGAATACACAGGACAGGATGTTTTGTGGCGCCGGGTACAGGCCCTGGGTTTTCTGCTTGAGCATGGAGGGCGCGATCGCCAGCAATTGCACCATCGCGGGATGCTTGGAGTCACCGCCGGGAATCTTGAAGCCCTTCACATCCCAGGCGGCCCTGGCCGCCGGATTGGCCTTGATCCAGGCGCGGGCCTGCTGCAGCAAATCTTCCAGATCGCTGGCCAGGGCATGGATGAGTCCGGCCGCCTTGGCTTTTTCCGGGTTGGATTCTTTGCCTTCCAGCAAAAAGGGCAGGGCATTTTGCATGCCGAGCATGCGCGGCAGGCGCTGGGTGCCGCCGCCGCCAGGCAGCAAACCCAGCTTGACCTCGGGGAAGCCGAATTTGGCCCGGGGATTATTGATCGCCACGCGGTAGTGACAGGCCAGGGCCAGTTCCATGCCGCCGCCCAGGGCCGTGCCGTTGAGGGCCGCCACGACCGGCCTGCCCAGGCATTCCAGGCGGCGCACCAGGCCCTTGAAGGCCTGCGCCATGTCGAAGGCCTCCTGTGGGTCCGTGATGGCGAACACCTTCTCGATGTCGGCGCCCGCCAGGAATTCCTTCTTGCCGGAGGTCAGGATCACCCCGGTCACGGTTTCGTCGCCTTCGAGCTGGGCAATGGCCTGCTCCAGCGGCATGGTCAGCTCTGCATTGAGGACATTCATCGACCGCCCGGGCATGTCCAGGGTCAGGGTGACGATGCCATCGGTAGCCTTTTCAATAGTGATGCTCATGCCTGTGATATCCGGTTCTAAACGCGTTCGATAATGGTGGCGATGCCCATGCCGCCACCCACACAGAGCGTGATTAGCCCGGTGCTCAAATCACGGCGTTCCAGTTCATCCAGAACCGTGCCCAGAATGATGGCGCCGGTCGCGCCCAGCGGGTGCCCCATGGCGATCGCGCCGCCATTGACGTTGACCTTGTCCATATCCAGATCCAGGTCGCGCACCGCCTTGAGCACGACCGAGGCGAAGGCTTCGTTGATTTCGAACAGATCGATATCGGCCACGTTCATGCCTGCGCGCTTGAGCGCTTTGCGGCTGGCCGGGCCTGGGCCGGTCAGCATGATGGTGGGTTCCGAGCCGGTGACCGCCGCCGCGCGAATCTTCGCGCGGGGTTTCAAGCCCAGCTCACGGCCCTTTTCCGGGCTGCCGATCAGGACCAGTGCGGCGCCATCGACGATGCCGGACGAGTTGCCGGCGTGATGAACGTGCGTGATTTGTTCCACGTCCGGGTATTTGCGCAAGGCCGTGGCATCAAAACCCATATCGCCCATCATCTGGAATGAAGGCTTGAGCCGGGCCAGCGAATCCACCGAGGTCTCTGCGCGGATCAGTTCATCGTGGTCGAGTACGACCAGCCCGTTTATGTCGCGCACCGGAATTCGTGACCCATCGAAGCGACCTTGCTCCTGGGCGATGCTGGCCAGTTGTTGCGAACGCACCGCGAAGCGATCCACCGTTTCGCGATCCAGCCCTTCCATGGTTGCTATCAGGTCCGCGCCGATTCCCTGGGGTACGAAATCCATGGCGGCGTTGACCCGCGGGTCCATGACCATCGCGCCGCCGTCCGAGCCCATGGGCCAGCGCGACATGGATTCCACGCCCCCGCCGATGGTCAGATCCTCCTGGCCCGACATCACCTTCATCGCGGCCAGGTTCACGGCCTCCAGGCCGGAGGCGCAGAAGCGATTTTGAGTCACACCGGCAACCGATTGATCCCAGCCCGAATACAGCACCGCGGTGCGCGCGATGTCGGCCCCTTGCTCACCCACCGGGGTTACGCAGCCCAGCACCACATCATCCACCTGGCTGGTGTCCAGATCATTGCG
>JBFIIN010000304.1:0-4977 GCA_041601225.1 Oceanococcus sp. | reverse complement strand
GGGCTTCAGCGAGCACGTTCCCCTGGCCTTCGACTTCCAGCGTAATCAGCGCCCCGCCAACCGACACCATGTCGCCGACCGCGCCACTGAGCGCAACAACGGTTCCGGCAACCGGCGACGGAATTTCCACCGCCGCTTTTTCGGTGAGCATGTCGACCACATTCTGGTCTTCCACGATCACGTCGCCGACCGCGACATGCCATTGCGCGATTTCGGCCTCGGCTATGCCCTCGCCGATGTCCGGCAGCTTGAATACGTATTTGGCCATCACGCGGCCTCCATGACTTTCTTCAATGCCGCCCCCACCCGCGCGGGCCCGGGAAAATACTCCCATTCGAAGGCATGCGGATAAGGCGTATCCCAGCCGGTCACCCGTTCCACCGGCGCTTCCAGATGATAGAAGCATTGCTCCTGCACTTCGGCGATCAACTCGGCGCCGAAGCCGCTGGTGCGGGTTGCCTCGTGCACCACCACGCAGCGCCCGGTTTTCTTGACCGACTCGACTATGGCCTCGATGTCCAGCGGCACGATGCTGCGCAGGTCCAGCAGCTCCGCATCGACCCCGGTCTCGGCGATGGCCTTGGCGGCGACATGCACCATGGTGCCGTAAGCCAGTACCGTGCAGTCCTGGCCTTCGCGCACCCGCTTGGCCTTGCCCAACGGGATGGAGTAATAGCCCTCGGGCACGTCGCCAAATTCGGTCTTGGACCAGGGCACCAGCGGCTGATCGTGATAGCCGTCGAAGGGGCCGTTATAGATGCGCTTGGGTTCGAAGAAGATCACCGGGTCATCGTCTTCGATGGAGGCGATCAACAGGCCCTTGGCATCGTAGGGATTGGAGGGGATCACCGTCTTCAAACCGCAGACATGCGAGAAAATGCCTTCCGGCGACTGGCTGTGGGTCTGGCCGCCATAGATGCCGCCACCGCAGGGCGAGCGCACCGTGATCGGCGCCCAGAATTCGCCATTGGAGCGATAGCGCAGGCGCGCAGCCTCGGAAACCAGCTGATCGAACGCCGGATAGATGTAATCGGCGAATTGTACCTCGGCCACCGGCCGCAGGCCGTACACGCCCATGCCGATGGCGGTGGCCAGAATTCCACCCTCGGAGATCGGCGTATCGAAGCAGCGCTCCTTGCCGAATTTCTTCTGCAGACCCGAGGTGACCCGGAATACGCCGCCGAAGAATCCGACGTCTTCGCCGAACACAACCACATTGTCATCGCGCTCCATGACCACATTCATGGCGGAATTGAGCGCCTGGATCATATTCATGGTGGCCATCAATACGCTCCTCCCTTAGGGCAGCACAGAACCTGGACTCGCATCATCAGTACCCCATCTCTTGACGCTGCTTCACAAGATGTTGTGGCAACTCTTTGAAGACATTGTCGAACATGGTCGAAGGACTACAGGGCGCAGTGCCCAGCGTGCCGTGACTGGCCGCCTCTTTCAGGTCCGCGGACACCTTGTCGTCAGCCTCCTGGGCATAGGCCTCGTGCTGCTCCGGCGACCATTCGCCCTGCTTGATCAGATGCGTCTTCAGGCGCTCGATGGGATCGCCCAGCGGCCAGTCCGTAGCCTCTTCGGCGGAGCGGTAGGCGCTGGGATCGTCGCTGGAGGAATGGGCGGCACGCCGATAGGTATACAACTCGATCAGGGTCGGACCGAGATTGCGTCGGGCCCGCTCGCGCGCCCATTTCGTCACGGCATAGACGGCCAGAAAATCATTGCCGTCGACCCGCAGCCCGGGTATGCCGTAACCGATCGCTCGCGCGGCGAAGGTGGCTTGCTCACCGCCGGCAATCGCCTGGAAACTGGAGATGGCGTACTGATTGTTGGTGACATTCAGGATTACCGGGGCCTGATAGACCGAGGCGAAAGTCAGCGCGTTGTGAAAGTCCGGCTCGGCGGTTGTTCCCTCGCCCACCCAGGCCGCCGCAATGCGCGTGTCCTTGCGGTAGGCCGAAGCCATGGCCCAACCCACGGCCTGCGGAAACTGGGTGCCCAGATTCCCCGAAATCGAAAAGAAATGGGCGTCCTTGACCGAATACAGCACCGGCAGTTGCTTGCCCTGCAGACGGTCTTCGGTGTTGTTAAAAATCTGGCACATCAGATCGACCAACGACCAGTCGCGGGCGATCAGCATGCTTTGCTGGCGATAGCTGGGAAACAGCATGTCCTCGCCATCGAGCGCATAGGCCTGGGCCACGCCACAGGCTTCCTCGCCGGTGCACTGCATGTAGAAGGAGGTCTTGCCCTGGCGCTGGATGCGCAGCATGCGCGCATCAAAGGCGCGGGTCAGCATCATGTGCCTGAGCCCCGCGCGCAGGGTTTCCGGATCAAGCCGTGGATCCCATTCGCCGACGGCGTTGCCCTCCTCGTCCAGCACGCGGATCAGGCCCCAGGGATACTCCCGCAGCACGGCATCGTCGGCGTCCACGGCCGGGCGGGCCATGGCGCCCGCAGGCAGGATGATGAATTCGCTGAAGTCGGGTTCTTCACCGGGCCTGGCCGGAGGCTCCGGAATGTGCAGTTGCAGTGCTTGCTCGGTCATGATCTCCCCCTTGGTCTTCAGGCTGCGGCGGCGGTGGCGCGGGACGCGTCGCGGGCCAGCCGAATCCGTTGCTGCGCCAGGTTATCTGCAACAGCATTGGTGGGCATGTCGTGGCCGCGTGCCTCGTCGAAGATCTGCAACAGGCGGCCCTCGATGGCATCAATCTTTTCCCACACCGTATCTTCGTCCATGGACTCCAGATACTCGGCCGCCACGTTGATGATGCCACCGGCATTGATCACATAGTCGGGCGCATAGACGATGCCGCGCTGATGCAGCGCAAGGCCATCGGCGTCGGTCAGCAGCTGATTGTTGGCTCCGCCCGCGATCACCCGGGCCTTGAGCCGGGGGATGGAATCCGCATTCAGGATTCCGCCCAAAGCGCATGGGGCCACAACATCAACGGCCTCGAACAGAATTTCATCAACCGGTACCGCGCGGGCCGCAAACTCGTCGCAGGCCTGCTCCACAACGGCCGTGTTCAGGTCCGCAACCACCAGCCTGGCGCCGGCGGCGTGCAACTCGCGACAGAGGTTGTAGCCCACCCCGCCCAGACCCTGGACGGCCACGCTCAGGCCAGCCACATCGGAACGCTGAAAGGCCGCGCGTGCGGCCGCGCGGATGCCCACAAACACGCCGCGGGCCGTTTTGGGCGATGGATTGCCGCCAGCCGAATCCCGGTCGGTTTTCGGCAGGCCGCTGACATGGCGCGTCGCGGTGGCCACGGTGGCCATGTCCGCCTCATTGACGCCAACATCTTCGGCCGTCACATACCGTCCGCCCAGGCCATCGACCACGGCACCGAAGGCCGCAAACAGTTCCGGGCTCTTCTCGTGGCGCGCATCGCCGATGATCACGGCCTTGCCGCCGCCCAGCGGCAACTCCGCCATCGCGTTCTTGTAGCTCATGCCACGCGCCAGGCGCAGCGCGTCGGTCAGGGCATCGGCGTCCGAGGCGTAAGGCCACATCCGGCAGCCACCCGCGGCCGGCCCCAGCGCGGTGGAATGCACCGCAATAATGGCGCGCAGCCCCGTGTCTGGATCATGCGCAAAATGCACGAATTCGTGGCCGTCGTAGGCCGCGTTCTTGAATACGCTCAACGCTCGTCTCCTCGGGGCGATCAGGGCGCCCGCTCGATCTTGCAAAAGCATAGTGCGCGCAGCCGGAAATGTGTTCCCTAATTTCTTGACTGGCCGCCCCATACTGGGAAATTATTCCTTGTTTCTCCACTTGCTAGGTACAAATGACCGATAAACTGGATCCCCTTGATCTTCGAATCCTCGATCTACTCCAGGAAGACGTAACTTTGCCGGTTGCGGAAATCGCCGAGCGCGTCGCCTCGTCCAAGTCGGTGGTCTGGCGGCGAATTCAGGGCTTTGTGGAATCCGGGGTCATCCGGGAGCGCGTGGCGGTGCTGGATTCGCACAAAGTCGGTCTGGGCGTGACGGTATTCGCCCAGGTCAAGATGGGCCGGCATAGCCGCGACGTCCTGCCCAAGTTCGTCGCTGCGATCCGTCAGTTTCCACAGGTCCTGGAATGTCACACCCTGATGGGCAATGTCGACTTTCTGCTCAAGATCGTGGTCAGCGACGTGGAAGAGTACGAGCACTTCTGGTGGCATGAACTGTCGCGCATCGACGGCGTGCAGGAAGTGAGTTCGTCCATCGCCATGTCGAGTTTTGTACTCACGACCCGGCTGCCCCTGCAGAAGCGCGGCTAGCCTGCCGCGCGGGCCGTCGGCTCCGCGCAACGCCAGAAGCTATAGGGTCTTCAGATACTCGATGATGGCCTGGCGCTCGACCTCGGTCAGCACATCGGAAAACGCGTGGCCGCGATTGCCGTTGCCCAGAATCCGGCTGTCGTAGACCAGGCGCTTGTCGACACCTTCCGGATCCGGGTCCGGAATACTCACCAATCCGGCCCAGCTGATTGTGCTGTTCAGCAGGTTCTGCGCCAGTTCCACCAGCGATGGACCTTCGTCGTCCACCGGATTGCAATTGAGCAATTCCGTGCCCGGTATATCCGCGCAGCTCAGGACCTCGTGTTGCCAACCCACGCCCTGAAAATCAAAGGCTGTGCTCAAACGCTGATCGAAGCCAATGACTTCGCCCTGTTGCAGCAGTTTGCGCTGCCAGATTTGCGGCCGGCTGCTCGAATCCAGCAGCTGCGCCAGGGTGGGCACCGAGCCATTGTGCAGGTAAGGCGCGGTCGCCCACACCCCATACAGCGGCGGCGCCTGGTATCCGATCACGGCTTTCTGCCAGCCGCACAGACCCTGCGGCCGCATGTCGATGGGCAGCAGATCATCCAGGGCTTCAGTCACCGGGTCCTTGTCCTCAGGCGCGACATAACCCTCGACCCCGTCGGGATAGCCCCAATAGGTGGTGTCCCAGCCCGCGCGCAGGGTCGGCGTCAACATG
>JBFIIN010000303.1:0-4995 GCA_041601225.1 Oceanococcus sp. | reverse complement strand
GGCGGCGAAACCCCGGCTGGCATCGATGGCTTCCTGGTCACTGTTGAGGCGCATTGGGGCAATGGCCTCATCGGTCGCGGTGAATTTCCAGAAGAAATCCGAGTCGACATTGGGCACGTTGGTGCCATTGGCCGGAATCGCGTAACTGCCGTCACGACCAAAGTACTTCGCCCGCTCGCCGCGAATGGTCATCAGGTCCTCGGCGAGCACGCACAGATTGTCCTGGGCATGCACATAGCCATAGCCGTATCCCACGCTGGCGTAGTCGTCGGCCTTGATGTGCGGTATGCCGAAGGCCGTGCGGCGTATGTTGACTGAGTAGCTGGTGCCGGAGGGCGCGTCTGGGCCCGAATCCGCGCCATTGTCGTTACCGCCCGTGCGGCTGGCTCCGCTGCAGCCGGTCAGTACTGCGCCGGCCAGGGTTAGCAGGCATATCGTGTCACGCAAAACTGCCATATCAGAAAGACTCGAATATTCGATCAGGCCTAGAGTCTAGCGCACTCAATTCGATTGCCGCTTTCGCCTGCGGCGTGAGCCCGACTACAATGTGCGCAGGAGCGTTCCGGCAGGTCATCAGGGCATGCACCAATAGTTATTCCCTGCACTCAGGTCGCCGGCGGGTACGCAGCGGCGTACAGAAATTGAATGCGGCGTCGGATGTCATGAAAACCACGCTTCTTGTGACCACGATCAATGCGGCCAATGCGGCCATGACCGCTCTCGCGCAGGCCTGCCAGCAGGCGGATGCCTCCTTTGTCGTCGTTGGGGACAAGAAGACTCCGGACGATTTTTCGCTTCCGGGCGCTGAGTACCTCTCGCTTTCGATCCAGTTTGAAAGATTTGGCGAGTTCGCCCGCTTGCTGCCGTTGAATCATTATGTGCGCAAGAATCTCGGTTATCTTGCTGCGCTGGAAGCCGGCTCCCATTGGCTGGTCGAAACCGACGACGACAATTTCCCACTGGCCAATTTTCTCAGCCCCCCGGTCCGGCAAACGAACGGCACCCTATATCGTGCCGCCAAGCGGTGGGCCAATGTCTATGCGCAATTCGCGCCCAGCGCCGAGATCTGGCCGCGCGGTCTGCCCCTGGATGCCGTGCTCGACCCGCCGCCGCTCAAGGTGGGTCAGGCCGAGGTTGAGTCGGTGATCGTCCAAGGTCTCGCAGACGAAGACCCGGATGTCGATGCCATTTTCCGGCTCACCCGAAACCTTCCCGTGCATTTCGACCCTCAGGCCGGGGCGGTTGCCCTGGAAGCACAAAGCTGGTGCCCGTTCAACAGTCAGAACACCTGGATTCGGCGGGATTTCGCCGTGCTGGCCTATCTGCCCACGCATTGCACTTTCAGGATGACCGATATCTGGCGCAGCCTGGTGGCGCAGCGCTGCCTGTGGGCGGCCGGGCACAAACTGCTTTTCACCGCGCCCAGCGTGCGTCAGGTTCGGAATGAGCACGACCTCATGCGTGATTTCGCCGATGAGATTCCGGGCTACTTGTATAACGAGCGAATCGCCGAGGTTCTGACCGAGGCGGAACTGACCGGTGAGCCGGCATTTGATTTGCGCAACTGCTACGCCGCCCTGGTTGCCGCCAATCTGATCGACGTGGCCGAACTGGATATCGTCGACCCGTGGATTCGCGAAGTGCGGGCGCGAACCTAGCAGTCTGTCGGACTTACCATGATCTACTGCGATTTCCGCTCCGCTACGCGCTTCCTCGCCAAATAGTTCGACTGTTTTCCTCAGAATCGCCCAGCAATCGCCTCAGGCAGCGAAAATCTCGCGACGATCGGGCAAGTCCGACAGACTGCTAGCAGACGGTGGGTCAGGCCCGGGCCACCTCACCGCGCAGCCTGTGCAGCAGTTCAGCGGTTTCCACAGCGTTCCCGCTGGCGACGAGCTTGCGGCCGAGTTGACGCAGGTGTTTCACGTCGGCCTCGAGAATGATGCGCTTGACCTCCAGAACACTGGAAGGATGCATGGAAAATTCGGTGAGGCCCAATGCCAGCAGCAGCAGGGTATAGCGTGTATCTCCGGCCATTTCGCCGCACATGGATACCGGAATGCCCGCCTGTTCGCCGGCTTCTATCGTCAGATGGATCAAGCGCAGCACGGCCGGATGCAGCGGGTCGTACAGGTAGTTCACCTCGTCGTCCACCCGGTCGATGGCCAGGGTGTACTGAATCAGGTCGTTGGTGCCCAGGGAAAAGAAGTCGGCATGCTGGGCCAGCAGAGGGGCGCTGAGCGCCGCGGCGGGCACTTCGATCATCGCGCCAACGGCGAGTTGGGGATCAAACCGTTTGCCTTCAGATTGCAATTCCGTCTTGAGCACTTCAATCAGCGCCCGGGCGCGCTGCAATTCCTCGATATTCGAGATCATCGGCAGCATGATCTTGACCGGGCCATGGGCCGAGGCGCGCAACAGCGCCCGCAACTGGACGCGAAACATGGTTTCGTCTTTCAGACACAGCCGGATCGCGCGCAGCCCCAGGGCTGGATTGTTGGGGGTGGGGCCAGCCATCCGGCCGGAATCCACCTGCTTGTCGGCGCCCAGGTCCAGGGTGCGAATGGTAATGGGACCTGATACGGCCTGGATGACGTTCACATAGGCTGTGTATTGCTCTTCTTCGTCGGGCATGTCCGTCCGGTTCATGTACAGGAACTCGGTGCGATACAGGCCCACCCCGTCGGCCCCCACGCCATGCGTGTGCGCCGTGTCGGTGGGCAATTCAATATTGCAGAGCAGGGAAATCTTCTTCCCGTCCTTGCTCACCGCCGGGACATCTTTGAGCTGGGCCAGCATTTCTCGAAAGCGCTGCTCGGCTTGCTGGCGTTGCTCGAAATCCGTTTTTTGCGCCGCGTCGGGGTCGCCAATGACGACGCCGGCCTGGCCATCAATCAGCAAGACCTCGCCGTCGTTGAGCGCCTTGCGCGCATCGTGAACCCCGACGATGGCAGGGATGCTTAAACTGCGCGCCAGAATGGCCGTATGCGAAAGGGGGCCGCCATATTCGGTGACAAAACCGGCGACGCCCTGCTGGCTGAGCAAAATCACGTCAGCCGGGGTGATGTCGTCGGCGACCACGATGGTGGGCTCAGGCTGGTCCGGCTTGCCAACATGCAGGGATTTGTCGCCCTTGAGCAAGATACGCTGAATACGCGCCACGACGTGTTCCACGTCATCACGGCGGCTGCGCAGGTAGGCGTCATCCATGGCCTCGAACACCGCGACCAGATGATCGGCTTGCTGTTGCACTGCCCATTCCGCATTGCAGGACTGCTCACGAATGCGATCGGTGACCGCATCGGATAGCGCGCGGTCGTCAAGCATCAGCAGATGGGTGTCGATGAATGCGGCGATGTCGCGTGGCGTGTCGCCGGGAATGCGTTCGCGAATGGCGCGCAATTGCATCTTGGCGATCTGGCGGGCCGAGGTATAGCGCGCGCACTCGGCGTCAGCCATGGCGGGGTCGAGCACCTGCTGCGGAACCAGCAGGTCATCGCCATGAATCTTGTGGGCCCGGCCGATTGCGATGCCGCGTGAGACGCCAATGCCGGTCAGGCTGGAGCTCACGCCTCCTCTCCAAAGCGATCCGCGATCAATGCGGCAATCGCGTTCAAGGCCGCTTCGGCATCAACCCCTTCAGCTTCAATCAGCAGTTGGCTACCCTGCGCGGCGGCCAGCATCAAGATTCCCATCATGCTTTTGCCATTAACAGTTTTTCCACCCTTGCGAATCTGCAAGTTCGCGGCAAAGCCGGACGCGACCCCGACCAGTTTGGCAGCGGCCCGCGCATGCAGGCCCAGCTTGTTGATTATGGTGACCTCGCGCTGCAGATTCACGGGTTATCCCCGCACAGCAGAACGCCACGCTGGCCACCCTCTACCGCGGCCTGCGCCATATTGTCCAGATCCAGACCCGGGTAGTTGTAAATCTTGATCAGCATCGGCAGGTTGAGGCCGGCGACGACCCGACAATGGCGCCCGGCCGCCATCCGGTTGGCAATGTTGCTAGGGGTGGAACCAAAGGCGTCGGTAATGACCAACACACCGTTGCCGTGGTCGAGGCGATCGATGATTTCCTGACCCCGCCCGATCAGCTCTTCGGCGTCGATTACGCGCCGCACTTCCAGTGTGTCGGTCCGCAAGCTGAGTTCACCGAGCATGTCCTGCAGGGTGTTCACAATTTGCTGGCTCAGGCGACCGTGGGTCACAAGCAGGACGCCGACACTCATGCAGTGCTCCAGGGGATCAGGGAAGTTCGGTATGGCGCTTGAGCACCACGGGGTATTGTGCGGCAAAATGCTGCGTCAGTCGTTCGACCAGATACACCGAACGGTGGCGCCCGCCCGTACAGCCGATGCCGACGGTCACATAATTGCGGTCCTGCTCGCAAAAGCGCGGCAGCCAGCGGCCCAGAAACCCGGAAATGTCATTGAACATTTCCATGACCAGAGACGAATGTTCCAGCCACTCGGCGACCGCAGGGTCGAAGCCGCTCAGCGGCCGTAAATCCTTTTCCCAGTGCGGGTTGGGCAGACACCGGACGTCGAACACCAGATCCAGGCCATCGGGCATTCCGAATTTGAAACCAAAAGACTGAAACAGGATGGACAGTTCGCCGCCCTCGCCGGGGCTCAGGCTGTTCTGTATGCGTTCGCGCAGTTGATGCAAATTGGTGTGCGTGGTGTCGAAGCTGAGATCCGCATATTCGGCAATCGGCGCCAACAGCAGCCGTTCTTTCGCAATGGCTTCTGGCAGCGGTGTTTCCTTGTCGGTCAGCGGATGTTTGCGGCGAGTCTCCGAAAAGCGCCGCAGAATCACCTCATCCTGCGCGCTGAAGAACAGTACACGGGTGACGAATTGCGGGTTATTGTCCCGCAACCGATCAACCTGAGCTGGGAAGCCGGCGATATCACTGCTTACGGCGCGGGCATCGATTCCGACGGCAACCCGCTCATAGCGGGGCTGGCCGGCAGCCAGTTCAGTGGGATTCAGG
>JBFIIN010000302.1:0-5000 GCA_041601225.1 Oceanococcus sp. | reverse complement strand
CCCTGCGGCTAGCCATCTGCGATCACCGCCATGAACTGTTCGGGCTTGACCCGGATGGCGGCGCCGGTGGGGCAGGACTGCACGCAGGCCGGTCCGTCCCCGCGGTCTTTGCACATGTCGCATTTCACCGCACGCTTCGCGGCATCGGTTGCCACGAGCGGTCGCGCAGCGCCAGGTTCCTCACCCCGCCCCAGCAGGAGCCACTGCCAGAGGCTGGGTGACGCCGCGGACTCGACCCCCATCTGAATAACCCCGTAGGGGCAGTTCTGTTCGCAGTTGCCGCAACCTATGCAACTGTCATCAATGTACACCTCGCCACTCGCCAGGCGATGGATGGCATCGGGCGGGCAATCCTTCATGCAGTGCGGATGCTCGCAATGGCGGCAGGAGGTGGGGACATGCAGATTCGCGAAAGTCGGCCCCGCCTCGCGATTCAGGCGCGATACGTTGCCATGGGTTGCGGCGCACGCCTTTTCACACTGATCACAGCGGATGCAAAGAGACTCGTCGATGAGCAGGGCATCCGTGGCCTCGCCCAGCCCCTGATCCATGAGAAAGTGCATGAGCTCACCTGCGGATTCACCCCCGCGGCGCGCCTGCATCAGTGCATCGGACTCGCTCATCAATCGGGATTTGTACACCCGTTCAACCGCCTTGCGCACGACCTCATTTTCGCGAATGACTTCCAGAAATTCCGTGGCATCCAGGCGAATCGTTTCCGTTGCCGTTGCCGCGCGCACGGTTTCACCGCGGACCTGAGACGACAGGATTCCCGTTTCGCCAAAATAGTTTCCGGCAGGCATATAGGCCAGAACGATGGTTCGCCCGGCCACCTCGCGCGACACCATGACCGAGCCGCGGCGGATGAGATGTATGCAGTCACTGGGTTCACCCTCGGCATAGATCAGTTCGTCCGCCTTGAACTGATACGCATCCGCGGATTCCGCCAGCGGCGCCAGGACGTCGGCTTCCGCCTCGGGAGCCAGATGGGCCTGGATTGCGCGCGTCACGAAGGCCCTATCCACGATGCGGCGCACGCCCTCGACGGACTGAATCAGCTTGTTCATCTGCCGCCGCGGCGTTTCAATCGCGATACAGCGGCTGGCTGCGCGCACGGTCGCCGAGCGCCGCCGTCCCGATATCAAACTCATTTCGCCAAAGAAACGGCCTGCCGTGATGCGCGCAGCCTTACCGGTGTCCTCTGCACCCAGCAGAACCTCGGCGGTCCCCGAAAGCAGGGAAAAGAAACTGTTGGAATAGTCATTGCGCTGGAAGATCGTTTCGCCGGACTCGTACACGCGCACGAAACTTTCCAGCATAAACTCGCGCAGTTGCAATGGCGTCAAGGGGCGCAACAAGCGAATACGCGACCGAATCACGTCCAGCACCAGATCCACGTCGACCGCATTGCCCGGGCCGGGCACGGGTGCCAGTTTTTCGCGCAACAGGGGTTCATCCACCGGAATGACCGCATGTCCCTGGATGTGCTCGATGACCTCATAGCCCTGATTGAGGGCTTGCTTGATCAATGGATATCCAGCCAGGGCGCCGACGATATACAGGCCCTGCACATTGGACTCGTAACTCGACGACACGACCGGCACACTGTTCGGGTCGGTATTTGGAAACTCCACACCGCAACTTTCGACAAACTTGCGCGGCGGGATAGCGCCGAGCCGTGCAATGATGCGATCGCATTCAATGCGTGCTCCACCGTCCCGGGTAGTCAGGTACAGGGTCAAGGGTCGGCCATCGGCGCTGCCGTCCGCGCTGGCCTGGACACGTTCGGGTTTGCTGTCGTAATAGCATTCCAGACGCCCCTGCTTGATGGCGGCCAGGATCGCGGTGTTGTTGCCATCTTTGGCGCGGGTAAATTCATCGCGCCGATTCACGACGATTACCCGGTTGTTGTCAGCCAACGCCAGCGCATTCTCGATTGCGGCGTCGCCAGCGCCGACGACCACGATGATTTCGTCCTGATATTCACCAGGATCGTCGAGCTGGTACTGCACCCCCGGCAGGTCATCGCCGCTAACACCCAGCTTGCGCAGGTTCCCCTGCAGGCCAATGGCGAGCACGACCTTGGCCGCGCGCAGCTCCAGATCCGAGTTCAGACCGAGGAGAAAGCCATTCGCATCACGCTGCAGCCGGGTGACCTCGGCAGCGTGGCGGATGTGGACGCCCAATTCCTGAGCCCGTTGATTCCAGGCCGCAAGAATGGCTTCCCGTCGGCCGGCCTCGAATGGCAGTGAACTGCGCAACGGCAGCACACCGGGTTCGGCCATCACGTGCTTCCCCTTTTGAAACCGAAACACGGTGTTGGATAGCTGCGGCGCGGCTTCCAGAACGACGTGGTCCAGACCCTGTTCAGCCGCCCGGCAGCCTGCTGACAGCCCAGCAGGCCCGGAGCCCACGATGGCGACTGCGAATTGCGCGCTCATACTCGCCGGACATCCACTCTGTGTTGACCCTGATGGGACCCAGATTAGAATGGCTTGCCCGGCGCGACAACCAATCGGGGGGAAAGAATGCACCCGTTCATGCGCATCTTGTGGATTTCCGTTGTTGGCCTATGGCCTGGGCTCCAGGCCGCTGGATCCACAGCGACATTGCCCATAACGCAATCGGCCACCCATCTGGGCGCAGCATCCTGTGCGGGCAGCCATTGTCACGGGGCCGCGCAACCCAGCAAAGGGGTCAACGTATCCCAGAATGAATATTTCGTCTGGAAACGTGAGGACCGCCACGCACAGGCCTATGTGGATCTGGACAGCCCCCGTGGGCGGAATATCCTGGCCAATCTGGGCGCGCCGGACAACGCCGAAATCTGCCTGCACTGCCATGCGGATAACGTGCCGGAGGCGCAACGTGGGGAGCGCTTTGATCTGAGCGACGGGGTGGCCTGCGAGACCTGTCATGGTGGCGCGGAGCCCTGGCTGGGTTCTCATGTTTCCGGAGCCACCGTGCGCAGCAACGTTGCCGCGGGCATGTACCCGGTCCACGAGCCGGAGGCCCGTGGGCGCCTGTGTCTATCGTGCCACCGCAGCACCGCCCGGAACGGCTTTAGTCACCGCATTCTGGCGGCTGGTCATCCGCCCCTGGACTTTGAACTGGACACCTATACAGCGACTCAGCCAGCCCACTACGAGTTCGATGCGGACTATCGAACGCGCAAACCCGGCGTGGAAGGCATACGGATCTGGGCGGTCGGTCAATTTCTTGAAGCTGAGGCCTGGATTTCCCGTTTGCGCGACATCCGGGGCGGAATACAGAGCCAGCTGTTCCCGGAACTCAGCCTGTTCACCTGCGCTGCCTGTCACCGACCGGCCGTCCGGGGCGCGAAGGGCTCGGTTGCCGCCGGTCTGCGATGGTCAGGCACCCATCTCAAACTTGCCGGTGTCGTTGCCGACCTGCTGGGGCAGGGCAAGCCATGGCGAAAGCAGGTCCAGGTGCTGGACACTGCCGCGGTCCACGACGAAACCGCGCGCGAGTCCGCCCTGAAAGCCTTGGCGCGGATCAGCGCCAGTCTGCGTTCGCGCTTGAACGACCAGCCATTCGATGTGACGATGGCTTGGGAATTTGCCACGCGAATCGTTGCAGAATTGGCCCAAGAGGGGCAGGGGGATTTCGAATTGGCACAGCAGGGCATCTTCGGTCTCGGGGCCATGTTGAGCTTCATCAGCGGCGCGACGGCGGCCGAAGACCCGCGGGTTGAGGAATTGGCCGAACCGTTTCAGGAACTGCAGCGGACGCTGGCCGGACGTGAGCAGTTTCACGCTGAAGCCTACGCCAAGGCCCTGGAGCGTCTGCGCAAGAAATTGCCACAGAGTTAGGTGCAGTGGGCTTCTTGCGAAAAGACTGCTGGCGCTCTGCGGCTCTTACCCATACCGGCCTCAAACGCAAACGCAACGAAGACAGCATTCTGGCGGCGCCGGATCAAGGAGTGTGGGTGGTTGCCGATGGCATGGGCGGGCACGACCGGGGAGACGTCGCGAGCCGCTTGGTCATTGAACAGTTCGGCGACTCTATGGCCGACGAAGATTTTGACCTGAGCACCTGCCTGGCTGACGCTCATGCACGAATATTTGGTCAGACCGAGGGCGAAAACTCGCGAATGGGTTCGACCGCGGTAGCCCTGCGCCTGCATGACAAAGGCCGCAGCTTCGAAGTGGCCTGGGTCGGTGACAGCCGCTGTTACCGCCTGCGGGATCGCCAGCTGGATCAGTTGAGTCAGGACCATACCGTGGTGGGCGAACTTTTCCGGCGCGGCGTCATCAGCGCCGAGGAAGCGGAGCGGCATCCCGAGCGCAGCACCTTGTCGCGCGCTTTGGGACGGGCCAATACCCACCAGCTTCAGGTCGAGTCATGCCGGGGTGACACCCGACCCGGCGATCTGTTTCTGCTGTGTTCGGACGGTCTTTCCGGAGTGGTCGATGCAGCGGAGATCCAGAACTGGATGTCTGGTGTATGGGGACTGGATTACAAGCTTAGGCAACTGCTGAACGCGGCACTGGGTCAGGGGGCGCCGGACAATGTCTCCATCATCCTGGTGCGCGTCGGCGCAGGAGCAGGGCAGTGAGCGATCGATTGCAGCCCGGTAGCCGGCTAGGCAACTACATTATCAAAGGCATGCTGGGTTCCGGCGGCATGGCCGATGTCTATGAAGCCGAAGACAGCGTTCTGGGGCGTCGGGTGGCTTTGAAACTGCTCCCCCCCGAGCTGAGTCGTGACCAGAACCTGCTTGCGCGTTTCGAGCGCGAGGTCAAGCAGGTTGCTGCGCTCAACCACAAAAATATCGTCACACTGTTTGAATTTGGCCAGCAGGACCCCTACCGGTTCTACACCATGCGTCTGCTGTCCGGCGGCGATTTGCGTGCGCGCTTGAATGCCCGGCAGATCTCACCGGACCACGCCTGCTGGATCATTCGCGAGGCGGCCGGCGCCTTCGCACATGCGCACAAACATGGACTTGTGCATCGCGACGTCAAACCCGAAAACAT
>JBFIIN010000301.1:0-5005 GCA_041601225.1 Oceanococcus sp. | reverse complement strand
TGGCGTTTTGTGTGCCAATGGTCACTTCTGTGCATTCCAGCCATCTGAATGCTGAGTTGGGTTACGCAGGTGGGTTGAGGTCTTTTTATAACAAACATTTTCTGGGCGCGACGCTAAAGAGGGCGCGCGCAGCAATAATGATTTCCGGTTACGTGCGCCGTGGCACGAAGAGAATATTTGACATTGAAAGCAAGTCGTTGCCGGTTGTCTATCATGGAGGAGGCGTCGTCGAAAAATTAAAAGCTCATGGTTGGCTTCCAACATTGGATCATGAACGGAACGGGGATATTTTGTTTGTCGGTAGCCTGCAGCCATATAAAAGAGTTGACGCCCTCTTACATGCGTACGCGAGGGTTGTTGATAGGAATAGAAACAGAGTTGTTCCGCGCTTAAATGTAGTTGGAAAGTCCGTCGACGGTAGCGCTTTGCAGCTGCAAAAGCTCGCGCAAGCTCTCGGAATTGAGGGCCAGGTTGAGTTTCTGGGGCAGGTCAGTGATAAGGAGTTAATTGGGCTTTACGAGCAAAGCAAGCTTATGGTTCTGCCCTCCGAAATTGAAGGTTTCGGTCTTCCAGTGATCGAGGCGATGCAGGCTGGAATTCCGGTGGTCATATCAAATAGATGTGCTTTGCCTGAAATTGGCGGTGACGCCGCACTGGTTGCGGATCCAGATGACTTTAGTCGCCTTGCGCAGTGCATTGAGACAGGGTTGTGGGAGCCTGCAGTTCGCCGACAGATGATTGAGCGGGGCTTTGTTCATGGTGAGCGTTTCGGTTGGGCAAAATGTGCCCAAGAGACGTTTGATATTTTGCGTTCGTCGGTCAATCGAATGGCTTAGCCGCAACTCTTGCTGGGGGTGTTCGGCCGGGACCATTCCAGTTCGACATCTTACGCCTGAGTAACAGCTTGCGGTGAACGAAGCGACCTAGGTTGCAGCCGGAATTCGGTGAGATCAAGGTAGTGTTGTGCGTTTTGAATACAGGCCTTTCAATATCTGTTCATGTTGTATTTTCCTGAAAGCCACGTGCATTTTCCTGTGTGTCAACCGGGCCACCCAAGTTCGACACTTCAGGCGAAGACTTCGGTCGCTGATGCACGCGTCAACAAGGGTTTATGGCTAATTTTCGCGTTGCCGCTGTCGTGCCAATTGGATTTCCGCAACGTGATGTTTGGTGGTCGTATGGCGTGTATAATGTCGGGCCATGTACATACGCGCATCACGCTCCGGCGGCCACACCTACCTGCGATTGGTTGATTCCTATCGTGACGAGGACGGGCGGGTACAGCAGAGACAGATCGCTCAGCTCGGGCGGGCCGAAAGCTTCACCGAGCAATCGGTGGAAACGATTGTCTCCAGCCTTCGGCGACTGACCGGGAATGAGCGGCCACCGGCCGGATCTGCCGAGTTTGAGGCCGCAAGGGAAGTGGGCGGCCCGTGGGTCCTCACGGAGCTATGGAAGAGCCTGGGGATTGGTGACGCACTGCGACGCGCGCTGCGCTCGTCCCGCCGGCAATTCGATGCCGAAGAGCTGGTGCGGGTGATGGTCTTCAACCGCCTATGCGATCCGGATTCCACGCTCGGGGTGCTGCGCTGGCTGGATGGCGTTCAGATGCCCGGCTTGTCGCTGGATGAGGTCAATCATCAGCAGCTTCTGCGAGCCATGGATGCGCTTGAAGCTGTGCAGGATCGATTTCGGGCGCAGATGGCACACTGGATTCGTCCGCTGATCGACCGGGAGCTCTCGGTGGTGTTCTATGACCTCACAACGGTCCGAATCAGCGGTGCGGGCCAAGTGGATGGTGACATCCGCGCCTACGGATTGAGCAAGGACACCGGCGGCATCGATCGTCAGTACATGCTGGGCGTTGTGCAAACCGCAGAAGGCATTCCGCTGGACTTCGAGGTGTTTGCCGGCAACACGGCTGAAGTCAGTACGTTCTTGCCGATGATCAAGCGGGTACGCGAGCGATATCCGATTCAGCGCATCGTCCTGGTTGCTGATCGCGGCCTGCTGAGCCTGGACAACATCGCAGACATTGAAGCCATGGGCACTGACGATCAGCCGGTGCCGGACTACATCCTGGCGGTGCCGGCGGCACGGTATCGCGACGGCTATACCTGCGTATCGAGCCTGGCCTTTTCAGACGATGAGCCGAGTGTTCGAGAAACCCTGTGGGAAGGTCGGCGCCTGGTGGTCGCCCATGATCCGCAGATGGCGGCGCGCAGTCGCGAGCGACGCGAGGAGATACTCGCCGAATTGACGGCCTTGGGCGACAAGCTGGCGGACAAGCTCAATGGCCAGGATGAGGGCATTACCGAGCGCGGTCGCCGCGCGACGGACCGAGGCGCCTACAAGCGCTTTCAAAAAGCGATTGCTGACCATCACTTCAGTCGTTACATCGAAGCTGATCTTCACGCTGAGCGGTTTTCATACTCAGTGAACGATGCCGCGCTTGAGAAGGCGGCGGCACTGGACGGAAAGCTGCTGCTGGTGACCAGTTGCCAGGAATTTTCCGGTGAAGATGTGGTATCGCGATACAAAGCCTTGGCAGACATCGAGCGCGGCTTCCGGACGCTGAAAAGTGACATCGACATCGCGCCGGTGTATAACCGATTACCCAAGCGCATCTGGGCGCACAGCGCCATCTGCTTTATGGCGCTGCTTCTGCATCGCGTGATGCGTATGAAGATCCAGCACAAAGGCGCCGATCTCAGCGTCAACCGCGCCCTGCACCACCTACGGAAGATTCAATTGCACAAGGTGCGACTCGCCGAGCAAACCCTCAGCGGCCTGACGGCGGCAACGCCGATTCAGAAGACCATATTCGATGCCCTCGGCGTCAGCGAGCCGAGCGCCGCCGCACTGTAGGGCCAATTCGTGCTTCATCTGGTCACAAAATCAATGGCTTACGTGCCGGGACTGTCGAACTTGGGCGGCCCGATTTGCTTTGACAGTGCTGCCTGCACCAAGGTGCACTTCACGGACCGGGGCTGGAATGACAGCAGCAAGGACTGGATTACGCATTTGGCGCAACCTGAATCTTGGCGCCTGGCGCGGCAATAATATTGGCCGCGGTGCCGCTGTGGTCTTGCCAGAAATCCATGTCCTGGTATTTGACGAATAGATCTGGCGGCAAAATGCTGCGGCGGGGCTTGAATTCCACTTTTCGCTGCACCTGGTGCAAGCCTTTTACCCCCAGTCTGTGGTCGAACTCGTTTTCCTGATACTCCACGTTGGCAAAATCGTGGGCATAGGCTTCCTCGCCGAGAAACTGATAAATCAAATCCAGGCAGCGGGCCGGTTTCTGGGTCAGCAGATCGTAATCCACCAGGAGCAGGCGGTCGGAATATTCACCGTAATAGGCCTCCTTGAGCGCAGTCCATGGCCCACCCACGGTGCTGGCCGCGCCGATCAGAGCCTCGCAGCGGCTGTACACGGTGAGCCGATTGCCCGGCGAGAACATGCGGCTGTAATCAAATGGATTCTCACGGTAAATCCGCTCGAAACTGTCCATGATCCAGGCTGGATTGCGCACGCAGCAGATGACCTTGAAATCATCGAATAGCTCTACCAATTGATGCAGTCGCGCCGTCCACAGCCGGTTGGTATCAAATACCACCGGGCAATCATCGTCGTAGTAGTAAGAATCAAACAAGCTGCGGCAAATCGTTTTACGTCGGGCGCTATCAAAAAAGCCGTAGAACTCACTGCCGGCTCCAGTTTGTTCCAGCAGGCTTTGCAACAGGCTCGCCACCGGACTGCTCATGGCCGCGTGAAAATCTGCGTTTTGTCGCAGGATTCCAGCGAGCAAAGTCGAGCCTGCGCGGGGCAGGCCAGAAATGAAGTGAACTTTTTTCTTGGTAGTCATAGTCTTATGCGCGCCGGAGGCATCCTCGAGTAAGTTCGCATTCTAAATTAGGGCAAAGCCGCGTCGCTTCGTATGTGCACAAGTGCAGATTCGTGTACGGTTTGGAACATTCCGACAAAACTCAAAATATTTTGGCCGACCGCTGCTGACAAGGCCATCTCGCCTGAGAATGGTGTTCGAAGCCGCTTGCAATGGCAATCATAGTCATGAATTCAGGCGGCTCTGGCGTGATCCCAGGCATTTTTGCTGCGTCCTCAGGCCACGGTTGGGGGACTATCCGCGTCGGCGCAGTCGATTAGCGTTCTTGTCCGTTGCCCTGCTTGGACCAGCAGTTCGCAACGCGGCGCTGTCAATTTTTGTACCTACACAGCCGTACGATCCATTTACGGTGAAGGAGCATCACACCGGATCCTTGTCCACAGCCCTTGGGGTGAGGTGCGAATCCGGTCGTCCAGGGCCTAACAATAACGATGAAATCATGCACAAAACCCTGCTGAAATCTATAGCGCCCCTGTTGCTTCCGCTCAGTGGCTATGCGGCGGCCAGCGGCCAGCTACGCGCCAGCGCCTACCAGCGCAGCGTGCCGACCCCAGCTTCCAGCGTGAGCGCCTTACAACTGGCCCTGGCGCCGAGCGGCGCATTTCCGCCTGTGGTTCGCCACCATCCAGACCCGGCTCAACCTGGCGTACTGGCTAGCCCTCCCGTCGCCACGACCGGTCTCCAGTTACAAAGTGGTCAGCTCATCAATGAGCTGCTCATCATTGATGCCGCCGTACCGGACAAAAGCCTGTTCTACCGCCAGGCCAAGCCCGGTGTGGACATCGCCGAAATCAATAGCGAGCAAGATGGCCTGCAACAACTCACCGCCATCCTCGCCCAATACCAGAATCTGGATGCCCTGCACATCCTCTCCCATGCCGAAGCAGGCACCGTTTTGCTCGGCAACAGCCGCATCACCGCCGAGACCGTTAAACAACATATCGAACTGACCGACGGCATTAACCAGGCCCTCAAAGACGGCGCTGATCTTTTGTTTTACGGCTGCAACCTTGCTGCCAACGAACAAGGCGAAGAACTGCTTAACATCATCGCCGGGCAGGCCAATGTGGATGTGGCGGCCTCGGATGATTTAACCGG
>JBFIIN010000300.1:0-5038 GCA_041601225.1 Oceanococcus sp. | reverse complement strand
GGTTTTGGCCTGATCCAGCAGGCGAAACCAGTTCCAGGTGCCACTGCGCTCCAGACTCACCTCGCGACCGTTCAGATCACGAAACACCACGCGTGACCTCCCGGTGGGATTGGTTCCCGGCCAAACGATCTCCTGGCTGCGGACTGGCCCATGCCGATAGCTTAGGACCTGGCCATCGACATCGACTGTGACCTGGCTCACATTTCGGTCAAGAAAGACGGGTTTGAGGCTAAATCGCACCGCGGCACCCCCACCGCCACTAAAAAACGTATTCTTGATCACCGCAGCGCGGCGCATCTGCAGCAATGCTTCGGAACTCAGGGGGAACCCGCGGCCATCGACTGCACGCAGTTTCCAGCCGCGCGTGTCGACAAACGGTTTCAGGGTCTCGGCCACAAAGCTGTCCATGGTCTGGCCCGGTCCGAAGAAGCGCTCGAAATCCACCAGGGTGGCTTCCTTGCCGCCTCCACCGCGCAAGGGATAGCGCCCTGCGATCGACCGTTGATACTCGGGGAGCACCGTGGCCCGCCAGATGCGATTAACATGCTGGCCAGCGGCGCTGAGCACGACCCGCCAGGCCTGGTCGGCAATGTCACCTAGCCAGCGATCAAGTGGCGCGGGCATGCGCGCGCCGGTCTGCCGGAGCTTGGCAATGGCATCGGAACTGCCGGCCGTCATCCGTTGTCCGGCGGCCTGATAGGCGGCTTCCCGCGGGTCCGGCGCCGAAGCCAGGGCATTGAGGTAGCCAAAAACCTCGTTCAGCGCGATCACGGCAGCGTCCACCGCCGGTGTGCCCTTGCCTTCGTCCTCCATGAGCGCGTGAATCGGCGCGAAATAGCGGATGACCCTTGCGCCCGGCACATCTCGTTCGGGCAGCCTGACCTCCGGCGCGACCCGCCCGGCCCGCCCGGCGATCCGTCGCAGGCGATCGGCGCGGGTGGACAGCTCCGACGCTGCTTCCGCCGCCTGCCGGGCCTTGTCCCCGGTCAGGGCCGTCAGCTGCGACTCCTCTTCCAGCTGCGTATTGCCATACATCACGCGCAGCACTTCGATCAGCGGCGAATCCGAGGCCGACATCAGCCGCAGGCTGTCAGCCGCCGTGTTCAGGTCGGCGAAGCCACGGACATTCAATACGCTGCTGAGCGTGCGCCACTGCGCGATGTACTCGTCGAGGTAAATCGATTCGACCTGCTGACGTACCTTGGCGATATCAGCCTCAGTGAAATCGGCGCCCAGCTGGGTGCCCAACACCCAGGTATCGGAGTCCGCTTCCTGAGCAAGCTGCATGATTTTCGGCCGGTAATACTTGTGGAAACCGTCATAGGTGAAAAAGCGCGCGACGCCCAACTGGCTATCCTGGAGCTCGTCCAGTTTGAAGGCCTTGCCGAAATTGACTCCCAGAGCTTCGGGAAGCCGGAGCGCGCCGGGTAGATCTACCGCCGCCCCGGCCTTCAGCCGGGCGTACAGGCGTTCGGTCAACGGCACCTCGGCCAGCAGGCCGCGGCGGGACTGAATCAGGCGCTCGTCCAGGTTGATCGCAGTGCTCTGGGTCATGCGCGACAGCGCCGCATGCAGATGGCCTGCCAGCTCCTGCTGCTTGGTGGCCTCGCCCGGGAGACGCTGCTCCCAATCGAGCGCCATCCACAGCTCAACAACCTCTGGTTCCAGACGCTCCTCGGGATAGCCCAACATCAGATAACTACGCAGAGCCTCCATCTGATAATCGGGATCCTGAGGCCCGCGCTGCATCTGTTCTTCGAGCCGCAAGCCGATACGCGGCAGAAACTCCTTTTGCAACACCCGCGCATACGCTGATTCAGCAGCCTCCCTGATGCCCGAGCCCTGATACAGCCCCAGCCCCATCATGAACGGACGCTCAGCGCCGAATTCCGCGGCCGAGGCGCGCAACGGCCGCAGGAAAGACAGCAGGCCTTCGGCGGACTGCTCCCGCAGGCGATCCAGCGCGACCAGATTCTGGTTGTACGCGTCGATATGACCATCCACAGCGGCAATGTGCATCCGGTTGCGGGTAAAGCTCGTTGACCAGGCCAGGCCGGCGAGCACCGCCACCGCAACGGCCCCGACGTAAGCGGCGCGCTGCAACCAGATCTTGCGCAGCTCGACGCGGCGATTAACCCCGGCGATCTCGGCCTCCTGGAACACGACCCCGGTAAACAGGCGCTCCAGAAAGAAAGTGCGCCGGGGACCCTGCATGGCGCCCGAAGTGGCCGCTGGCGGCAGCCCGAATCCAGCCGCAATGCCGCTCAGCACCCGGTCAATCGGGGACCCTTCCTGAGTGCCGCTTGCGAAATACACCCCACGAAGCATCGGGGCCACACGATACCGGTCCGCACCAAAGGCGTCGTCCAGGAAAGTTGTAAGGCTGTCTTTCAGCGTAGCCATGCGCTGCGGGAAGGTAAACATGGCCCCGCGGCGGCTGACATCACGCTCGTTGTGCAGCCGCCACAGCACCCGATCGTTCAGGCTGCCTATCAGGCGGTCGAACTCAGCCGGGAAATCGGCCAGGCTACGGGGCTGGTCCGGCGGCGCGCTGAGCGCGTCCAGCGCGAAGGTCGTGCCCCAGACCTGCACACGGTCTTCACGCGGAAGTTCGTCGAAAAATTCGGTAAATCCGGCGACCAGATCAACCTTGGTCAACAGCATGTAGACCGGGATACGGATACCCAGGCTCTGCCCCAATTCGTCGATACGCGACCGAATGGCCTGAGCATGTGCCGCGCGCTCGGCCTCGGTCAGCTGCAGGAGATCCTGCACGCTGAAGGCCACGATCGCCCCGTTGATCGGTCGCCGTGGCCGGTTCTTCTTGAGCAAGCCCAGGAAGCCCTGCCAGGCGCTGGCATCGGCGGCCTGAAAGCTGTCCTGGGTGGTGTATCGACCGGCCGTGTCGAGCAATACCGCTTCGTTGGTAAAAAACCAGTCGCAATTTCGCGTGCCACCCACGCCGCGCATGCCATCCCGACCAAACTTTGACTCCAGCGGGAAATGCAGTCCCGAATTCGCAATGGCGGTCGTCTTGCCCGAACCCGGCGGGCCGATAATCACGTACCAGGGCAGTTCGTAGATGTACTGCCGCCCCGCCTTCTTGCCCGCAGACTTGCGCAGCAGCTCCAGGGCATCACGAAATCGACTGGAGAGCACCTGGACTTCGTCGCCCGCGGGATCTCCGCTCTGCCCTGGCGAGCCGGCCGCTTCATCCATGCTCACCGCGGAAATATCGTGCAGCATGCGGGCGTTACTGCGATTGTTCGCCCATTGGACCCGCAGGTTGTTGAGACCCCACAGCACCGTGAGCACCATGATTACCAGCAGCCGGCTGGTCGTCGAAGCCAGATAGGCCTGGTCGGCGATCTTGATCAGCGGGCCAAGGAACCACACGATGATCGACAGCGCGATCACGCCGATCAGGCCTATGACCCAGCGCTGACTGAAAAATCGCCCCAGAGCTTTCATCCGCGCGCCTCAATCTGGACGCCTGGGGAAATATTGTTTAGCCGATCCACCACGGCCTGGCTTGCACCGCTCAACACCAGGCTGAAGCCCAGGAAAGTCGCGACCAGCAAGGCGCCCAACACGGCGCCAACCACCCACAAGGGCACGTACTGGGCCAGACCGCGGCGCATGGGCTGCACCCCCTTCCAGTGGCGCGACAAACTGCGCTCAAACTCGCCGCGCTGCGCCTGAATGCTGCGATACAAGCCGTCCTGGATCATGTCCAGCTTGTCGTGCCCCCCTTCCACGACCTGGTACTTGCCCTGAAACCCCAGTCGCAGACACAGGTACATCAGCTCCAGCAAATCCAGATTGCGACCGGGATTCTGCTGCAGGCGGTCCAGCACCAGAAAAAACTTCTCGCCGCCCCAGGTCTCGTTATGGAACAGGCTGAGCAGGCTTTGCGCCGCCCAGTCGCTATTGCCACCCCAGGGTGTTTTCAGCACGGCTTCGTCCAGGGCCGCGCACAGACAGTAGCGTGCGGCGATGGTCAGTTCGGATGGGTACTGGGCCTGTTGCGCGCGGCGTTCGAAGGCGCGCAGTTCTTCGGCCAGGCTGCGTTTCAATCCCGTCGGATCTTTATGATCGTGAGTGCTGCGCAGCTGCACCATCAGGCCCAACAGTGGCGATGCGGACTGAACCAATCCATTCAGGGTTTGAATGTGCCGCACAACGTCTTCGGAACGCATGGCCGGTGCGGCCTGAGGCGGGGGCGGTGCGGCGGGATTGCGAATGTGTGGCTGAAACACCGTGCGCTCGCCGCTGCTGGCGGACGGCGCTGGGGCGGCGCCCACGCTGGGCCGCATGATCGTCATGCTGTCATTGGGCCGAAATTTATCTTTATCTGACATGTTGCGACCCCCTGTCCGGACTCAGCCCCGAATCGCCCAGAACTCCATGTCGAGTCCCGGAAAATCCCCACTGATATGAAAGGCGAAACCACCCGACTCCGCCAGCGGTTTCCAGAATTCACTGCTCCGATCCAGTTCGAAATAGGTAAATCCCGCATGGTAAGGCAGCTGCCGCGGTGCAACCGGCAAGGCCCGCAAGCCGATGCCGGGCAGTTGCAAATTGACCAGCTGCCGAATTTTTTCAACCGGCCCGATTTTTACCTGGGTCGGGAAGCGAGAACGCAACTGTTCGGCGGCCACGTCAGCCTTGACGGCCAGAATGAACTGGGCGTCCGCAACCAGCTTCCGGTCGCGGATGGGTGAAACACGAATCCCGTACTTGCGCTCCTGCAGCTCCAGCGGTATCGCATTTTGTTCCAGCACCATGCTCAGCGATTGGCGCAGGGCCCGCATTACCGGGTCAAAGGACGCCATGGCGTTGTCGTGATCGTAGGCCGGAAATTCTCTGGCGCGGCGCCGATCATCCGTGAAAGTGGCCAACTCGCCGGCCAGCCCGACCAGGCAGGTGAACAGAGATTCTGCATGGAGCCCCCGTCGGTCAGCCAGGTGTCTGAAAACCGGCTCGTAACGGTTAACCACCTGCAAGAGCAGGAAGTCCGCAACCTCCGACACACCCC
>JBFIIN010000299.1:0-5060 GCA_041601225.1 Oceanococcus sp. | reverse complement strand
CCTGGACGCGGCCAGACAGCGCAGCGGCCCCCAACTCCTGCACGTCATTACCGTCAAGGGCAAGGGGTTTTCACCCGCCGAGGCCGCGCCGATCACTTACCACGCGGTCGCCGGTTTCGATCCGGTCACCGGGGCGCCGCCACCAGCCAGACCGCAGCGCCAGCCGACCTATACCCAGGTGTTCAGTGACTGGGTTTGCCGAGCCGCAGCCAAGGACCCCCGTCTGCTGGCCATTACCCCGGCCATGCGTGAGGGTTCAGGTCTGGTGGAGTTCCAGCAGCAGTTTCCCGAGCGCTATTTTGATGTCGGTATTGCCGAGCAGCACGCCGTGACCTTTGGCGCGGGCATGGCCACCGAAGGCGCGCGGCCGGTCGTCGCGATTTATTCGACCTTCCTGCAACGCGCCTACGACCAGTTGATTCATGATGTGGCATTGCAGAATCTGCCGGTGCTGTTCGCGCTTGATCGCGGCGGCTTGGTCGGCGGCGACGGCGCCACCCATCACGGGGCCTTTGACCTGGCCTTTTTGCGTGCGATTCCCAATCTGGTGATCATGGCGCCCGCCGATGAAGAGGAATGTCAACGCCTGCTCTCGACGGGCCTGCAGCACGACGGTCCGAGCGCGGTCCGCTACCCACGTGGCCTGGGTCCAGGCGCGGACTTGAGCGGCGATGACAAGCCCCTGCCCATAGGCAAGGCGCGCGTCTGCCGCCAGGGCAAAGGCCGGCGGCAGCCGCGGGTGGCTTTGCTCAGCTTTGGCCCCATGCTGGCCGTTGCGCTGGAAGCCGGCGATATCCTGGACGCCGATGTCGTGGACATGCGCTTTGTGAAGCCCCTGGATGAAGCGACGATCCTGGATATGGCCAATCAGAATGACCTGATCGTGACCTTGGAAGATGGCGTCATTCAGGGTGGAGCCGGCAGCGCTGTCAATGAAGTGCTGCTTGCCCAGCAGGATCAGGTCCGGGTTCTCAACCTGGGTCTGCCCGACGCTTTCGTGGAGCACGGCAAGCGCGAGGAATTGCTGGAACGCTGCAAACTCGACACAGCCGGCGTGCTGCGCAGCATCCGCAAACGGCTGCGGGCCCGCGACCTGGACGCCGCCCTGCAGGTCGTGAGCTAATTCGGGAACTTCGCGCCCAAGGGATCGTCGAATATTCGCGGGCAACTGCTACACTGGCCGCCACCACTATTCATCGTTGGAGAGTAATTGATGGAAAGCACACGCACCCCCTTGATCGCTGGCGCCGCTCCCGGCGTGCTGGCCACCAACAAGGTTCTGCGCAATACCTACACCCTGCTGTCCATGACCCTGCTGTTCAGCGCAGCCATGGCCGGACTGTCCATGGCGGTCGGCGTACCTTTCGGCCTCAGTCTGGCCTGTTCGTTTGGCGCCCTGGGCCTGCTCTGGTTTGTGGTCCCGCGGACGGCAAACTCGGCCAGCGGCATTTACGTGGTTTTTGCCGTCACCGGCCTGCTCGGATTTGGCCTGGGCCCGGTCCTGAACATGTACCTGCAAGGCTTCGCCAATGGCCCACAACTGGTCATGATGTCCTTTGGCCTGACCGGTCTGACCTTTGTTGGCCTGTCGGCCTATGCCATCACCAGCCGCAAGGATTTTTCCTTCATGCGCGGCTTCCTGGTCGGCGGCATTCTGATCGCTTTCGGTTTGGCCATCGTCTCCCTGGTGTCGGCGCTGCTGGGCTATCCGCTGCAGCCGCTGGCGCTCGCCGTATCAGGCATGTTTACCGTACTGATGTGCGCCATGATCCTGTATCAGACCGGCGAAATCGTGAACGGCGGCGAGACCAACTACATACTCGCCACGGTCACCTTGTATGTCTCGATCTACAACCTATTCACCAGCCTGCTGCATCTGCTGGGCTTTGCGATGGGCGACGACTGATTCACTGACCGCAACAAGTTTTACCGGGCGGCCTGCGGGTCGCCCTTTTTATTGGGACTAAGATTCGTCGGGACCAAACCAGGCCAATTGCTCGCGCAGCCGCACGACCTCACCGACGATCAATAAACTGGGGCCCTGAATTTCGGCAGCAGCCACCTGCGCCGGCAAACCGCTCACGGTTCCGACCAGAACCCGTTGGGCCACGCCGGTGCCATTTTCGACCAATGCCACCGCGCGATCGGCCGGGCAGCCGTGGGCCAATAACTCGGCACAAATCGTCGGCAAGGCCGTCAGCCCCATGTACACCACAACGGTCTGGTTGGGCTGCGCCAAGGCCTGCCAATCCAGGGCCAGACTACCGTCGGCGCTGGGATGGCCGGTGACGAAGACGCAGGCCTGAGCATAATCACGGTGGGTCAACGGGATGCCCGCATAGGCGCTGCAGCCGGTTGCTGCGGTAATTCCCGGCACCACCTCGAAATGCACGCCGGTTGCCGCCAGGCGCTCGATTTCCTCGCCGCCACGCCCGAATAGAAAGGGATCACCGCCTTTGAGGCGTAAGACCCGCTTGCCCTCACCGGCTAGCTTCACCAACAATTCATTGATATCGTCTTGCGGCAAGGTATGCCGATTACGGCGTTTCCCCACATCGATGCGCTCGGCATCACGGCGCACCAACTCCAAGATTTCGGCGCTGACCAGGCGGTCGTACAAAACCACGTCGGCTTGCTGCATACAGCGCAGCGCCCGCAGAGTCAGCAAATCCGGATCGCCGGGCCCCGCGCCCACCAAATACACCTCGCCTCGCCCTTCCGGCTTATGTGCATGGGTGTCCAGCAGTTCATTGAGCAAATCACGGGCGCCGCTGGCGTCGCCGGCCAAGGAGCGGCTGGCCACCGCGCCGTCGAAGACCTGCTCCCAAAAGCGCAAACGGCTACGCCCGTCCGGCAATTGACGTTTCACATCACGTCGCATCTCACCGGCCAGTTGTGCCAGCCGTCCAAATGAACTGGGCAACAAGGTTTCTATGCGTTGGCGCAGGCGCCGCGCCAGCACCGGCGCAGTACCCGAAGTGGACAGGGCTATCACCACCGGCGAACGATCCACGATGGCCGGCATCAGCGCGCTGCTGGCCTGCAGATCGTCAACCACATTGACCAGGATATTGCGGCTGCGCCCCAAACTGGCCACGCGCCGGTTCACCTCGACATCATTCGTCGCGGCAATGACCAGGGCCTGACCCTGCATATGTTCAGGCGCGAAGCGCTCAGCAAGGTGCGTTATCGCACCCAACTCGGCCAAACCGGCCAGCTCGGCGCAGAGTTCAGGCGCGACGACCGTCAGTTGTGCTTCCGCCTTGCGCAGTAAACGCAGCTTGCGCGCAGCGATCTCGCCACCGCCCACAATTAGACAGGGATGACCACTAAGACGCAGAAATAATGGGAAAAATTGCATGTGCGGGCAATCCTTGGGGCTGAATTCGCAGCCGATTCTTGGGGCTGCCGATGCACATCATCGCAGCGTCTTCTTATTAAAAAAAGAGATAACCGCCTATACTGTAATAACCTAATCGAATTTGAAACGCCGTGAAACTTCGTCAGCTGCTGTACATACGGGAAGTGGCCCGCAGTGAGCTCAGCATTACCACTGCGGCCGAAAAACTATTTACCTCCCAACCCGGAATTTCCAAACAGATCAAACTGTTAGAGGAAGAGCTGGGCGTCGAGATCTTCGCCCGCAATGGTAAACATCTGGCAGCGATCACCCCCGCGGGCCAGCAAATCCTGGAGCTTGCTGAGCGCATCCTGCAGGAAGCCGACAGCATCCAGCGCGTCGCCGGAGAATTTCGTCAGGCCGACCGCGGCAGTCTGAGCATCGCGACCACGCACACCCAGGCGCGCTACGCATTGCCACCAACCATCAAAGCCTTCAAAACCCAATATCCGGATGTCACCCTGCACCTGCATCAAGGCTCACCGCCGCAAATCGCCAAACTGGCCGCCGCCAGCGAGGCCGATTTCGCAATTGCCACCGAAGCCCTGGAGCACTTTGATGAATTGGTGATGCTGCCCTGTTACCACTGGAACCGCGGCCTCCTGGTTCCGCCGCGCCACCCGCTGGCTCTGCTGGATCAAGTCGGACTGGCTGATATCGCCAAATATCCCATCATCACCTACACCTTCGGCTTCACCGGCCGCTCCAAGCTAGACCAAGCCTTTGCGGCGCGGGGCCTCAAGCCCAATGTCGTACTTACGGCAGTGGATGCCGATGTCATAAAAACCTATGTGCGCCTGGGCTTGGGCGTCGGCATCGTGGCAAATATGGCTTTTGACCCCGACACGGACAACGATTTGGTTTGCCTGGATGCAAGCCGGCTGTTTAGTCACTCCACCACCCATATCGGCTTTCGGCGCGGCAGCTTCTTGCGAAAATATATGTATGACTTCATGCAACAATTCGCACCCCATTTGACCCAAAAAGTCATTGAAGAGATTGCTGCAATCCCCGAAGCCGATGGGCGGCGCAAGCTCACCTTGGCCTTGGAAGACGAGTTGCCCTTCCGTTGATCGGCTCTTAATAACAATTTGACATAAGAATACTTCGCCTACCTACTTACCGGGAATAACGCGCGTTGCTATTCTCCTAGTCCCCAACTCGATACCGCATGCATGTACCGTTACGATTCCTTTGATCAACAGCTCGTCGATGAGCGCGTTGCGCAGTTTCGCGATCAGACCCGGCGTTATCTGGCCGGCGAGCTCAGCGAAGATGAATTTCTGCCCCTGCGCCTGCAGAACGGACTCTATGTTCAGCGCTTTGCGCCGATGCTACGCATCGGCATTCCCTACGGCACCTTGTCGGCCGCACAATTGCATATGCTGGCCGCCATCACGCGCCGTTCCCACGAGCTCGCGGTAGCTGAGATGCTCCCATTGGACGAACTCCCGTTTCAGCTCGCCCGGGGTGAGCAGATAGTCGGGATTGGACGGCTTGCCGAACCGGGCCTGCTCGGTGGTGAACGTCTGGTAGACCACCACGCCGCCCGGCACGACGCCGTCGCGAATGTGCCTGAACAGGGGGCGATGCAGGTAGTTGAAGATGACGATCAGGTCGTAGGCCTGGAAGGGGATGACGAACGTACCGTCCTCGACGT
>JBFIIN010000298.1:0-5062 GCA_041601225.1 Oceanococcus sp. | reverse complement strand
TTCATTCAGGCCGTGCACGAAGCCTATGAAAAGGAGATCAACCCGGCGGCCAAAGACGCCATGGCGCAAATCCTGATCAATTCGCACATGTGTGCGGAAGGCCACCGGCCAATTTGTCAGGACACCGGCATCGTTACGGTGTTCTTGAAGATCGGCATGGATGTGCAGTGGGAGGCGCAAATGTCGGTCGCCGACATGGTCAATGAAGGCGTACGGCGCGCCTATACCCATCCGGACAATGTGCTGCGAGCGTCCATCCTTTCTGACCCTGCCGGCAAACGGCAGAACACCAGGGACAACACGCCAGCCGTTATCCATATGGAAGTCGTGCCCGGCAATACTGTAGACGTGCAACTGGCAGCCAAGGGCGGCGGTTCGGAGGCCAAATCCAAGTTCGTAATGCTCAATCCTTCCGATTCCATCGTCGATTGGGTGGTGAAAACGGTCCCAACCATGGGCGCGGGCTGGTGCCCGCCGGGCATGCTGGGCATCGGCATCGGCGGCACTGCCGAAAAAGCCATGCTGATGGCCAAGGAAGCTCTGATGGAGTCCATCGATATCCATGATCTGCGCAAACGTGGACCGGCCAATCGTGCCGAGGAACTGCGCCTGGAAATCATGGACGCGGTCAATGCGCTGGGCATCGGCGCTCAGGGCCTGGGCGGCCTCACCACCGTGCTGGATATCAAGATCAAGGACTATCCCACCCACGCCGCCAACCTGCCGGTCGCGATGATCCCGAACTGCGCGGCCACCCGCCACGCCCATTTTGTGCTCGACGGCAGTGGCCCGGCCTATCAGACCCCGCCGTCGCTGGATGACTGGCCGCAGATCGCCCGCGAAACCGGCGCCGACGTGCGCCGGGTGAATCTCGACACCGTCACTCGCGAAGAGACGGCCCAATGGAAACCGGGCGACACCTTGCTGCTGTCCGGGAAAATGCTCACCGGGCGTGACGCCGCGCACAAGAAGATGGTGGAGTTGTTCAATTCCGGGGAAGGCCTGCCTGACGGCGTAGACCTGAACGGCAAGTTCATCTACTACGTCGGACCGGTCGATCCGGTGCGTGAAGAAGTCGTCGGCCCCGCTGGACCGACCACAGCGACCCGCATGGACAAGTTCACCGACCAGGTGCTGGGCGAAACTGGCCTGCTGGGCATGGTCGGCAAAGCCGAACGCGGCCCGACCGGCATCGCAGCCATACGCAAACACAAGGCGGTGTATTTGATGGCTGTCGGCGGCGCCGCCTATCTGGTGTCGAAAGCCATCGTCGGCTCGCGGGTCGTGGCCTTTCCCGAACTGGGTATGGAGGCGATCTACGAATTCGAGGTCAGGGACATGCCGGTCACCGTGGCTGTTGATAGCCAGGGCGAGTCCGTGCATGAGACCGGACCGAAGATCTGGAAACTGAAGATTGCGGAGATGGCCGGGGCGTAGCGCGGCCGATCGGCGGCCTGTCCAGCGTGCTCATCCGTCTGCTGCTCTGCCTGCTCGCCCTGGGCGCGCTGTATGGCATCGGCACCCGTGTGGCGCCGCCGGTCATCGAAGCGGGCATCAACCGCGTCCTGAATCCGCCGCCCTATCCGGTTTCGATACAGGCCTCAGCGCTGCACCAGAAGCTGCTCGTGGCCGACATGCACGCCGACAGCCTGCTGTGGTCTCGCGATTTGCTGGCTCGCAGTGACCGCGGTCACGTCGATATCCCGCGCCTGATCGAAGGCAATGTGGGGTTGCAGGCCTTCACCATCGTCAGCAAATCCCCGCGCGGTCAAAACATCGACCGCAATCCCTCGGACAGCGATCGCATCACCGATCTGGTCATAGCTTCGGCGTGGCCGTTGCGGACCTGGGGCAGCTTGTTTGAACGGGCGCTTTTTCAGATACAGAAGCTGCGCGACTTTGCCCAGCGCTCTGAGGGAAAACTGCGGCTCATCGAAAGCCGCCAGGACCTGGACGCCTACCTGGCGGCTTATAAACCGGGTGATCCCAGCGTGGGCGCGTGGCTGGGCATCGAGGGCGCGCATCCCCTGGAAGGCCAGCTCGACAAGCTGGACCGTCTGTTTGCGGCCGGCCTGCGCATGGCCGGCATCACCCATTTCTTCGACAACGAGCTGGGTGGATCCATGCATGGCATGAATCAGGCAGGACTGACCGATTTCGGGCGCGCGGCCGTCGCCCGGATGCAGGAACTGGGCGTCCTGGTGGATCTGGCCCATGCCTCGTCCGCCGTGGTCGATGATGTGCTGGCGATGGCGAGCCAGCCTGTCGTCGTGTCCCACGGCGGGGTCAAGGGCACCTGCGATAACAATCGCAACCTGTCCGATGCGCAAGTACGCGGCATTGCCGCCACCGGCGGCCTGATCGCGATCGGCTACTGGGACAAGGCTGTTTGCGGCGACGATGCACGCGCCATAGCCAAAGCCATACGCTATACCGCGGAGCTGGTCGGCGTGGCCCATGTGGCGCTAGGCTCGGATTTTGACGGCGCGGTCACCGTACCCTTCGACACGACAGGCATCCCGCGCATCACCGAAGCGCTTATGAAGGAAGGCTTCTCTCCGCAGGAAATCGCCCAGATCGCCGGGCTCAATGTGGTGCGGGTGCTCAGGGCCAGTTTGCCGGATTCCGCACCCTAGAGAGCGGGCGCCCAGGCGCAGCGCAGCGCCGCAACAACCCACTCAATCCTGCACCGCATCACTCATGCCGCATCGGCCCGCGTAAGCTGCCCGCTGGCGTAATCCCGCATGGCCTGTTCGATTTCCTTGTGCGTGTTCATCACGAAGGGGCCGTACTGCACCACCGGCTCGCCGAGCGGTTTGCCGGCCAGCAGCAAGAAGCGGGCGCCTTCCGCGCCGGCCTGGACCTCGACCGCATCGCCATCACCCAATTGCAGCGCATGGTGGGTTTCGACCGGCAGGCCATCGACTTCAAGCCTGCCCTCAAAGACGTACAGCACCACATTATGCTCAGCGCCCAGCGGCTGCCGGAACCCGGCGTCTGCCGGCAGGCTCACGTCCGCGTAGATGGGATCGGTTGCCATGCTCGCATCCGTATTGATCGGCCCGGCCAGGATCGCGCCGTCAAGCGCCAGCTGGCCCGCAATCAGCTTGAGCTGCCCACCGGCCACCAGCGGCTGCACCGGTATGTCGCCGGCCGGAATGTCCCGGTAAGCCGCCGGCTGCATCTTGTCCCGGGCCGGCAGATTCAGCCAGAGCTGGAAGCCGCGCATGCGGCCCGCGGTCTGCTGCGGCATCTCCGAATGGATAATGCCGCGGCCTGCGGTCATCCATTGCACGTCGCCACTGCGCAGGTCGCCGCGATGACCCAAATGATCCTCGTGCAACATATGCCCGTCCAGCATGTAGGTGACTGTCTCGAAGCCGCGGTGCGGATGCGCCGGGAAACCGCCGATGTAGTCCGCCGCATCGTCCGAGGAAAACTCGTCCAGCAACAGGAACGGATCGCTGCGGGCCTGCGCGCCACTGCCGATACTGCGGCGCAGTTTCACACCGGCGCCGTCCGAAGTCGGCCTGGCGCGGATAATCTGCGTGACTCGACGCGCCTTCATCAGCCCGCTGCCTGTACCTGGCGTCGGGCATCCAGACTGAAGCGGCCGGCGCCGTAGACCGCCAGGATCAGCAGACCACCGGCCACCGCCAGATTCTTCATGAACAGGATGGACTGCATCTGATCAGAGAAGTCGGCATGAAACACCGCCGCCGCAATGAGTGTGAAGCCGGCCAGCGCCAATGCCGCCCAGCGCGCAAACAGGCCCAGCACCAAGGCCAGCCCCGCGCCGATTTCCAGCGCGATCACCGCCGGCAGCAGCATTCCCGGCAGACCGTAGGCCGCCATGTAGCCGACCGTCGCCTCATAAGCCCCGATCTTGCTGTAGCCGGCCATGATGAACATCAAGGCCAGCAGAACGCGGCCGCTCAGATTCACCCAGTTGTTCAATGTATTCATTTCCAATCTCCGGTTTGCGGCGGCTCAGGCCGCCAGTTGTTCGATGTGCTCGGCGGCGCCATCCAGCGCCGCGGCACGTTGCTGGTCGCCCATGGCCAGGCCTTCGGCATAGATAAAGGAGATATCCGTAAGGCCGATGAAGTTCAGGAAATCTCGGACATAGCGGCTCTGCGTGTCCTTGGGCGTACCCTCGTAACGCCCTCCACGCGCGGCCAGGATGGTGACCTGGGTCCCGCTCAGCAGACCTTGCGGGCCATTCGGGGTGTAACGGAAGGTCACGCCGGCGCGGGCCACGTGATCGAAGTAGGCCTTGAGTTGGGACGGAATGCCGAAGTTGTACATCGGCAGGCCTATGACCAGGGCGTCGGCCTGCTGCAGCTCTCCAATCAGCTGATCCGAATAGGCGACATGCGCCTGCTGCTCCGGCGTGCGGTCATCCGCATCGGTGCCGAAGGCGCGAAAACGTGCCGCATCCAGATGCGGAACCGGATCTGCCGCCAGATCGCGGGTGATGAGCCGGCCAGCGGGATGCCTGGCCTGCCATTGCCGGACAAAACGATCGGCCAGCTGGCTGGACTGACCGTCACCGGAGAAGATGCTGGCTTTGATCTGCAAAAGTGTGCTCATGGGTCGCTCCGTTGCGGAAGCCGTCAAAGCTTCCTGAAGTATTTGCATGTATTTAACTATTGATTGAATAGATAAAAAAGCGGAATATTTCGCTATAAATGATCGAATTTTTCGATATATGAGCGCAGCCCCGCGCATCAGCCTGGAGCAATGGCGCGCCCTGGTGGCGGTGGTGGACGCTGGCAGCTATGCCCTGGCCGCCGAGCAGCTGCACAAGAGCCAGTCATCGATCAGCTACGCCATTCACAAAATTGAAGAATTACTGAACGTGCGGGTGCTGGAACTGGAAGGTCGCAAGGCCGGCCTGACCCCGGCCGGCGTCGCGCTTACCCGCCGCGCCCGCGGCTTGATCGAGGAAGCGGGCGGCCTTGAGCATTCGGCGTCCGTGCTGGCCCAGGGCTGGGAGACGGTCGTGCGCCTGGCCGCGGACATCATCATTCCCCCGGCGCTGATCCTGAATGCCTGTGCG
>JBFIIN010000297.1:0-5076 GCA_041601225.1 Oceanococcus sp. | reverse complement strand
TTTCCAATGGCAAAACGTGATTTCTTGCAATTCAGTGATCTTGATGGCGCCGAGGTTCGCCAACTGATCGCCCGCGCACGGCAGCTGAAAGGCGGCGCCGCACCGGCGCTCGCGCCCGGCAAGACCCTGGCGATGATTTTCGAAAAAAGCTCTACGCGCACCCGCGTGTCCTTCGAAGTCGGCATGGCACAGCTGGGTGGTCACGCGCTGTTTCTGAGTTCACGGGACACCCAACTGGGTCGCGGCGAGCCGATAGCCGACACCGCAAGGGTGCTTGCGCGCATGGTGGATTGCGTGATGATTCGTAACGATTCGCAAAGCGATCAGGCCGAGTTCGCCCAGGCCAGCGCTGTGCCGGTGATCAACGGCCTGTCCGATCTGCATCACCCCTGCCAGATTCTGGCCGACCTGCAGACCTACGTTGAACAGCGTGGCGAAATTCAGGGCAGGCGTGTGGCCTGGCTCGGAGATGGCAACAATGTCTGCCACTCCTTTGTCCAGGCCGCCGCGGTGCTGGATTTTGAATTGCAGGTGGCCTGCCCGTCCGGCTATGCCCCGGACGCGCAGCTGCTCGCACGCTACGGCAGCAACACCACGGTGACCGACGACCCGCTGGCGGCTGCCCGGCGCGCCGACCTGGTCGTGACCGATGTGTGGGCCAGCATGGGTCAGGAGCATGACGCCGGTTCACGCGGCGGCGCACTCCAGGATTATCAGGTCAATGCGCAGGTCATGGCGCTGGCTGCCAGCAACGCCTTGTTCATGCATTGCCTGCCCGCCCATCGCGGCGAGGAAGTCAGCGCCGAGGTCATAGACGGGCCGCAGTCGGTGGTCTGGGAAGAAGCCGGAAATCGTCTGCATGCCCAAAAAGCCCTGCTGGAGTTTCTGCTCACCCAGATTTAGAACTGCGCGGGTTTGGCCAGCACCAGACTGTAGGCCTCGCCATCCGCATGCCAGCTCTGACAGACCTGCAGCGAGCCGCGCTCAAGCAGCCCCGCCAGGGAATCGGCACTGAACTTGCGGCTGATTTCGGTCAGGATGCTTTCGCCCGCATGCAGATCCAGCGACATATTCAGACGCCCCAGGTCCACGCTGTGAGTGCAGGACACATCCAGGTACATCTCGATCTGTTCCGCTTGCCGATTGAAAACCGCCCGGTGCTGAAAATTGTCCAGCACGAAATCGGCGCCCAGTTCACGATTCAGCACGCTCAGCAGATTCTTGTTGAAGCGTGCGGTGACTCCAGCCGCATCCGCGTAAGCCGCCTCCAGGCGTCCGGGGTCTTTCACCCGATCAACCGCCAGTAGCAGATAACCGGAGGCACCCAGATTTTGACTGAGTTCGTGCAGGAACTGCTCCGCATGAGCGGGCGCAAAGTTGCCAATCGTCCCCCCCAGAAACAGCCACAACGCAGGCCCGGAGGGTATGGGCAAATGGGCCAGACCGGCCAGATAGTCACCGACCAGTGCATGCACCTCAAGGCCGGCAAAATCGGCCTCCAGTTCCGCCCCGCTCGCCAGCAACATCTCGCGACTGACATCAAACGGCCAGTACGTGCGCGGACCGGGCTGGGCCGACCAGGCCTCGAGCAGGCGACGCGTTTTGCGTGAGCTGCCGCTGCCCAGTTCCACCAGGTGGCGGGGCCGAGTCAGGGCCAGCAATTCCGGCGCGATACGCGCGAGCAAGGCATCTTCCGTGCGCGTGGGGTAGTACTCGGGCGTGCGGCAAATCAGCTCGAAAAGTTCCGCACCCAGGGCGTCGTAGAAATACTTCGGCGGCATCGAACGCGGCTTCCGCAACAGGCCCGTGCGCACGTCATCCAGCAGACCGGAAACCGGGCGCGCAGCTGGCACCTCGCTCCACTGCAGTTTGGCTTCGTCCTTTCGCCGTGCGCGACTCGCTGGCATCATTGCATCCTTTCCTCGGGTCTGCGCACAGGCTACCACCCCCATGGGGGCCCGCAGACCGTCATTTCCCTGATTTGTGGCCCATGAAAACCTCGGTTCCCCAAAAAGCACTCGCGTTTAACGTGTCCTTGGCTCTTCGTGAAGATGTCGGCAAGGGCGACGTTTCGGCCGCCTTGCTGCCTGCCGATCAGGTCATTTCAGCCAGCCTGATCTGCCGTGAATCCGCAGTGCTTTGTGGCACCCACTGGTTCAATGCGGTGTTTCGCGAGCTGGACCCGGAGATCACCATCGAATGGACTGCGCACGATGGCGACTATGTCCGTCCGGACAATGTCCTTTGCCAGATCCGCGGCCACGCTCGGGCGGTACTGACTGGCGAACGCAGCGCCCTCAATTTCCTGCAATTGCTGTCCGGCGTCGCCACCCAGACCCGCCGCTACGTCGAGCGCGTCAAGGGCACACAAGCCAAGATTCTCGATACGCGCAAAACTCTGCCCGGCTTACGTGCCGCGCAGAAATATGCGGTGACCTGCGGCGGGGGTGTGTCTCACCGCGCAGGCTTGTACGACGCCTTCCTGATCAAGGAAAACCATATTGCGGTGACCGGCACCCTGACCGCGGCGATCGAAGCTGCACGGGCCAGCGGCAGCAAACTTCCCTTGATCGTCGAGGCCGAAACGCTTCCTCAGGTCGAAGAGGCCCTGGCCGCAGGCGTCGATGTCTTGCTGCTCGACAACTTCGCCACCCATTTGCTGGCCAAGGCCGTCAATATGGGACGGACCCAGAGGCGCTACAACCGCGGCCATACCCTGCTGGAAGCCTCCGGAGGGATCAACCTGGGGAATGTTCGGGAAATTGCCGACACCGGTGTCGATCGCATTTCCATCGGCGGACTGACCAAGAATGTGGACGCCGTGGATTTTTCGATGCGGGTCGACACCTGAACCAGGTTTGCTGAGTGGTCCGGCGCACGCTCACGATGACAGCCTGGGAAATTGCCGTCCCAGCTGCGGGCAAACTAGAATCCGGCCACCCCTTTGCGGTTCGCAGGCCATGCCCGATTTAATCCCACAGTCCGAACCACAGGAGCCGGGCGCGCACGAAACGGTCCAGCCAAAGCGCGATTGGCGCAGCAAAACGCGCGCGATGGCCATCCATCTGGCCCTGAGCAGCGCGGTGTTTGCCGTGCTGCTCTATCTCCTGCTTGCACACTGGTTTCCCGGCTTCCATTTTGCGGTCGACGGAGGCTGGCAGGGTGTCCGCATCCTGGTCGGTGTCGATCTCGTCCTGGGTCCATTGCTGACATTGCTGATTTTCGACCGCCGTAAATCACGCCGTGAAATCACCCTGGATCTGAGCTTGATCGCGCTGATTCAGCTGGGCGCGCTCAGCTGGGGCGTTCACACCATTTACCAGCAGCGCGTTGCCGCCATGGCCTTTCACCAGGGCAGCCTGTGGGTGGTGTATGCGGCCGACCTGCGTGCGCAAGAGGTCGATTTGGCCGAGCTCAACCAATATTCCGATGCCCGGCCTCCGCTCATTTTCATGCGCGAAGCAATTCGAGAGGATAGGTCTTTACAGCGCGCAATCGAACTGGCCCCGCTGCCCTACGAGTCCTACGCCCATCTTTATGCCAACTGGCAGGATCACTTCGCCGATGCCCTGCTGACGGGAGAGCTTGACATCACCCTGGCCGGACGCGAATTTCCGGCCTACCAGAGCGCGATCGAAGCGTGGTTGATCCGCATCGGACGCGACCTTTCCAACACGCATTTCCTCAGCTACAAGGGGCGATATGCGAATCGGACACTGGCCTTCGACCGCAACGGTACGCTCCTGGCCGCTTTACCTCACTATGACTGAGGCCTCAGGCCCGCGGACTCTGACGCATCCGCGCGAATCCGGCGCTCAGATCCGCCAGTAAATCCTGCGCGCCCTCCAGCCCGGCATGAAATCGCAGATAGCTGGCGGGCTTCGACCAGTCTGTCGCAGTGCGCGCGGGACCCGGTTCAAAGGGCAGACACAGGCTTTCAAAGCCGCCCCAGCTGAAGCCGAGCCCAAAATAGCGCAGGCCATCAGCGAATGCCGCAAGGGCCTCGGGTGACTGCGGCTCCAGTTCGACGCTGAACAGGCCATTGCCCCCGCGGAAATCTCGCTGCCACATCGCGTGTCCCGGGTCATCAACCCAGGCGGGCGACAAGATTCGCCGCACCTCGGGCTGCCGCGCCAACCAATCCATCAGGCGCGCCGCATTGTGCGCATGCTGCCGCAGGCGCACGCCGAGCGTGCGCAGGCCGCGTAAAGCCAGCCAGGCATCGTCCGCCGCACAGCAATGCCCCAGGCGCACCGCCGTGCCCTGGACCCGAGCCCAAGCGCGCTTGTTGCAGATCGCCGCTCCCGACAGCAGATCCGCATGGCCACCGACGTATTTGGTCAGGGCCTGGATGTCCACGTCCGCACCCAGCTGCAACACGGGACAATGCAGCGGCGTTGCCCAAGTGTTGTCGACTGCCAAAACCACATCGCGGGCCCGAGTGACCTGCGCAATCGCCGGCAAATCTTGTACTTCCATCGTCAGCGAACCTGGCGACTCACAGAACACCATACGGGTGCGGTCATCGATAAGCGCCGCAATGTCCGCGCCGATATCGGGCGCGAAGTACTGCGTATCGACCCCAAGGTCACGCAGCATGCTGTCGCAAAATTTGCGGGTCGGCTGGTAGACGCAGTCCACGACCAGGATTCGCTCGCCTGCCCGGACCTGAGACAGGATCACTCCAGCCACCGCGGCCAGACCGCTGGGATAGAAAACCGTGCCGGCCCCGCCCGCAATAGCATTGAGCGCGTCGGCCAGGGCGGCATGCGTCGGCGTACCAAACCGGCCATAAAAAAATCCCGCGAAGGGCTGCGCAGCGGCGGCACGCAGGGACGCCAGATCTGGAAAAACCACGGTGGATGCGCGGACCACCGGCGGATTGACCGCGCCGTTCTGCGCCTGCGGATTGGAACCGGCGTGGGTGAGCCGCGTATCCTCGTCCATGTTCGTCCTCTTTATCGATAGCCGACCCATTATCCAATGGCGTTTACCCAGTTCGACCCCTATTTGATGGCCGCCGTGGATGCGATGTTCGCCATGCTACCCCGTCGGCGACCCAGCGCCGCGGCCCTG
>JBFIIN010000296.1:0-5083 GCA_041601225.1 Oceanococcus sp. | reverse complement strand
GAAGATGGGCGCCCGACCCATGGCCCGCCTGATTCAGGACAGCATAAAGCGGCCCCTGGCCGAAGAATTGCTGTTCGGCAAACTGGCGGGCGGTGGGCGCGTTGTCGTCCGGGTGGTCGACGGCGCGCTGAAGCTGGAAATCATTGAGAAGGAAGCGCTGGAAGTCTGACGCCGGCGTGACGTCAGGCGCTTACTTGCCGCGGTAGGTGATGCGGCCCTTGCTGAGATCGTAGGGGGTCAGCTGCACGGTGACGGTGTCACCGGTCAGGATACGAATGTAATGCTTGCGCATCCGGCCGGAGATATGCGCGGTCACGGTGTGACCGTTCTCCAATTCAACGCGAAAAGTTGTGTTGGGCAAGGTCTCGACGACTTTCCCCTCCATCTCGATTTGGTCTTCCTTCGACATTCAGTTCTGGCTATAGAAAATGGCGGCGAATTATGGTGGAAGGCGGCCCTGTCTTCAAGCTGAAGGCGCGCCGAGCAGTTCGCGGGTGGCTGCCAGCCAGCGGCCCTGACGCAATAACTCCAGTGGCTGGTACTCGGCTTTGTAGCTCATTTTCTGGCAGTCGGCGATCCAGTAGCCCAGGTAAACATAGGGCAAGCTGCGCCGCTGCGCTTCATCGATAAGCCAGAGGATCGCCATGCGTCCGAGGGATCGTCGCGTCGCGGCCGGATCAAAAAAGCTGTAGACCGCGGAGAGTCCATCGCGCAGTTCGTCGAAGACCAGCACCGCGATCAGGTCCGGCCCGAGACGGAATTCGACGTGCCGGGTGCTGCACCAGTTGGCCCCCAGAAAGCGCCGGTAGGCATCTTGATCGTCCGGATCCATTTCGCCGCCGACATGGCGTTCGCGCAAGTAACGCTGATACAGCCCGAAGCGTTCCGCCGACCAGTCGGGGTCGCTGATCCGGACGCTGAGGTCGGCGTTGGCGGCCCAACAGCGTCGCTGGCGGCGGTTGAGCCGGAATTGCGCCACGACAATGCGCGCGGAAATGCAGGCCTGGCAATCCGTGCAGGCTGGACGATAGACGAAGGGTCCGCTGCGTCGGAAGCCAGCATCCAGGAGTTGGCTATAGAGCCGGTCATCCAAGGCGACTGCGGGGTCGACGAAGGCGGTACGCGCCATTCGCTGGGGCAGATAGCCGCAGGGGTAGGGGGCGCTCAGGAACAAGGACAGACGGCTCATGCCGCAGGCAGGTGGTGCGCATCACCTGGGGGCGTCGGCAAATCCAGGCGCCACTGGCGCGGAGGGTTGGCCAGCTTGGCGTCCGCCTGCAACATATCCAGAAATTCATTGCGCGGAATTTCGATCGCGCCCATGCTTTGCAAATGCGCTGATCCGACCTGGCAATCCAGCAGGCGGTAGCCCCAGGCATGCAGTTGCTGAGCCAGGCAGACCAGCGCGAGCTTGGAGCCATTGCTGGCCCGGCTGAACATGGATTCGCCAAAGAAAATCCGGCCCAGGGCCAGGCCGTAGATGCCGCCGATGAGCCGACCGTGGCGCCAGATTTCCAGCGAATGGGCATAGCCACGCCGGTAAAGCTCGACATAGGCAGCGATCATCTGTGGACCGAGCCAGGTGCCATTTTGCTCAGCGCGTGGCTCACTGCACGCGGCAATCACCTCCTCAAACGCCCTGTCCAGGCTGACCGCGAAGTCCGCCCGCCGCAGCGCCCGTCGCAGGCTGCGCGAAACGTGTGGCCCTGGAGGTAACGGGATGACTGTCCGGGGATCGGGAGACCACCACAGGATCGGTTCATCGGGATTAAACCAGGGGAAGATGCCGCTGCGATAGGCAATGAGCAGTCGGCTCAGGCTAAGGTCGCCGCCGATCGCCAGCAGACCATTGGGTTCGCTCAGCGCCAGACCCGGGTGCGGGAAGGGCTGCAGCGGATGCCGCGGGTCCAGCCAGTGCAGGCGCATAGGATTCTTTGCGGTCATGACGTATCGCGAAATGCGCCTCGCGCTGCAAGCGCCGCCTGTTGCGCCTCTACCGCTGCGGTTTCCTGCCGGGCGAAACGCTTCAGGGCACTGGCGATTTGCGGATCGGCGATGTGGTGCGCCGAGTAGCTCAGGCGCGGTGTGAAACCGCGCTGCAAACGGTGCCCACCCTGAACTCCGGCGTCAAAGCGCTCCATGCCGTGCTCTATGCAATAGTCGATGCCTTGATAGTAGCAAGTCTCGAAATGCAGGCTGTCAAAGTCAGCCAGGCTACCCCAATGGCGCCCGTACAAGGTCCGCGGGCCGCGAAAGAACAGGGCAGCCGCCACGATTCTCCGCTGATAATGGGCGAGGCAAACCAGGAGTTGTTCGCCCATGCTCTCGCGTATCCGGCGCCAGAAATCGAGGCTGAGATAGGGTGTTTGACCACGGATCAGATAGGTCCGACTGTACAACTCGTACACCTGCTGCAGCTGGCCATCATCCAGTTCGCCGCCCGCCACAAACTGATGGCGAATGCCGGCCTCCTCGATGCGCCGTCGTTCGCGGCGGATCTTTTTCCGCTTGTCCGCGCGTAGCCGGTTCAGAAATTGCGCGAAATCGGCATAGGCGTTGTTTTCCCATTCCAGACGTATGTCGGCGCGACAGAAATAGTCGGTCCGCTGCAGCAGGCTCAAGTCATCGGCCCCACAGAACAATACATGGCTGGATGACATGCCAGGCGGTGCCTCGGCGACCAGGGTCGCCGCCAGGGTGCCGCGGATGTTCGCGCTTGCGCTCAGCAGTCGCGGGCCGGGGCAGGGCGTGAACGGTATGGCACAAACCAGTTTCGGATAGTATGGCCGGCCTATCTGCTGATAAGCGTTGGCCCAACTGAAGTCAAAAACGAACTCGCCATAGGAATGATCTTTCCGGTAGAGGGGGGCGGCGCCCACAATCTCGCCGGAATCCGCGTTGCTCAGGGTCAGATGCTGCGGATGCCATCCAGTTGCGGCCGAGGCGCTGCCGCTGAGCTCAAGGGCGGCCAGATAGGCGTGTTGGCTGAACGGATAGTCCGGATCGCAAAACTGATCCCAGGCCGAGCACGGAACATCGCTGATCGTCGCGTGGTGGGCAACGATCAACGCGGGTGGGGCGTTAATGTCTGGTGATCGGTTCGCCCAGGACCCCGCCCAGCGCGAGTTGAACGCAGGTGTCGTGCTCGAAGCGCGAGATCGCATTTTCCGCGCCCATGGCGATGCCAGCCTCGCTCAGAATCCCATCATGATCAAATTCCACCGTGGCGCCCGCGGTGCGAACGCGGATGTTTTCGCCATCACTTTTGTCGTCGACCACGACCTGCAGATAGCGCAGGCGCAGGTCGGCGTACTCGGGCAGTGCGCTCTCGCCAGAGGCCACAGCGGCCGCCTCATCCGGCGTGACTTCGCGTATGGCGCCTTCCTGAGTCAGAAGATAATGGCAGACATTCATCATGTTCATTTGTCTGGATCCTTGGCAGCTTAGGCCACATTTCCGTGGCTCAAGTTCATAATGCGGGCATCCTGCACGGGTTCACGACCTGCTCATCCATCCTTCCATGGCCCGTTTCAAGGCCATGGGCGACTTCGAGTATACTCCCGTATGTTGTGTCGTAAAGGCCAATTTGCACTTGCTCAGCACAAGATATTGGGGTTCAGGGCTTACCGCTTGTTACTCTGGTCTGAGCCTAATTACAGCACCCGCCAGTCAAAGAATTTGTGAAATATGCCGCGCCAAGCCAAAGTTGAAGACGGCAAGCCCCACTGGCTGATCCGCGGTCTGCGCGAGGCCATCCTGCTGGGTGCCGCCGCGCTGGCCATCTTCTTCCTGATGGCCTTGGTAAGTTATGATCGCGGAGATCCCGGCTGGTCCAGTACGGGCGTCAATCCGGCCACAGTCAATCTGGGTGGTTTTCTGGGGGCGTGGGTTGCCGATATTCTGCTCAGCCTATTTGGCTGGACCGCTTACGTGGTCCCCTGGCTGGTGCTTGGAGCCGGGCTGGTGATGTACCGCGGACCGGCCAGTATCGGGGAAAACCCGGGGATTCGCGGCGCCTCGGTCTTGATTGAGGTGGTGGCCCTCTGCGCTCTGGCCGCCCTGCACGCGCCCGGTCATCCGGCACTGAGCCCGCAGGGCAGTGGCGGCATGGTCGGCGCCACGGTCGCGCTGCAGGTTGTGAATCTGCTGAACCCGGTGGGCGCGACCTTGCTGCTGCTGACCGTCGTTCTGGCCGCATTGCCACTGGTCCTGAGATTCTCCTGGTTGCAACTCATGGATCGCATCGGGGCCGCCACGCTTGGGCTGGGGCAAGGCCTGCAGCTGCGCCTGATCGCCCTGCGCAAGGCCTGGTTTGTCCGGGCAGAGCAGCGCAGGGCGCAGGAAGCGGCCAGGCCGCGCCCACCGCCGCCCAGCGATCCTGAACCGAAAATCGCGCCGCGGGTCGCGCCGCCAGCGCCCAAGGCGCGTAAACGCAAGGCACCAGCGCTTGATGCCCAGGCGGCCAGTCAGCTGTCCCTGCCTATGCCGCAAACGGCTGTCGGCGTCCCGGTTCCCAAATTTACCGGCGATCCCCTGCCGCCGATGGACATGCTGGATCTGGCCCGGAATGCGGTGCAAACGTATTCGGCCCAGGACCTGGAGCAGATGTCGCGCGATGTGGAGCAGCACCTGAAAGACTTTGGTGTCGACGCCGCGGTCGTTAATGTCGAGCCGGGTCCGGTGGTGACCCGTTTCGAACTGCGTCCGGCGCCCGGCGTCAAAGTCAGCCAGATCAGCAACCTGGCCAAGGATCTTGCGCGGTCCTTGTCCATCGTCAGCTTGCGCGTGGTCGATGTGATTCCGGGCAAGTCGGTCATTGGCCTGGAAATTCCCAACAAGCAGCGCGAACTGGTGAGCCTGCGCGACGTGCTGGAGTCAGCCGCCTATGGGCAGGCCAAATCGCCGTTGACTCTGGCCCTGGGCAAGGACATCTCGGGTCGGCCGATCACCGCCGATCTGGCCAAGATGCCCCATCTGCTGGTCGCCGGCACCACGGGTTCGGGAAAATCGGTGGCCGTCAACGCGATGGTTTTGAGTCTGCTGTTTCGCGCGACTGCGAGCGAAGTTCGGCTGCTCATGATCG
>JBFIIN010000295.1:0-5101 GCA_041601225.1 Oceanococcus sp. | reverse complement strand
GAATTCTTCGCGCAGCGCGCGGTACTTGAAGTCGAGACGCCGGCATTGGCTCCCGTCGCGGCTACCGATCCGCACATCGAAAGCTTTCGCCTGGCCGATCAGGCTCGCTGGCTGCAGAGCTCTCCGGAATTCCACATGAAGCGCCTGCTGGCCGCGGGCAGCGGATCGATCTACCAGATCGCCCGCGCATTTCGCGCCGCCGAAGTCGGGCGTTGGCACAATCCGGAATTCACGCTGCTGGAATGGTATCGGCCGAAGCTGGACCACTTTGGGCTGATGAACGAAGTTGCGGAACTGCTTGCCGCTGCCAGCACCCATGAGATTCCTGCGGCCCGGCGCGTGAGTTATCGGGAGGCCTTTATCCGGGAGGCCGGCCTCGATCCCTTCGACGCTGAGCCTGCCGAGCTTGAGGCCGCGGGTCGGGCCTGCGGTCTGGCGCAGGCAGCGGGCGGCGCACGCGATGAATTGCTGGACTTCCTGATGGGCGCCGTGGTCGGCCCGCGCCTGGGCCGCGACGGTCCGGAATTCGTGTACGACTATCCGGCCACCCAGGCGGCCCTGGCGCGCGTGCGGCCGGGCAGGCCGCCCCTGGCCAGTCGCTTTGAGCTGTATTGGCACGGCGTGGAACTGGCAAATGGTTTCCACGAATTGAGTGACCCGGTCGAGCAGCGCAGGCGTTTTGAATGGGACAATCGTCGGCGCCGCGCCGCGGGCCAGGAACCGATGCCCATTGATGAGGCTTTGCTGGCCGCGTTGGCGGCCGGGCTGCCGGATTGTTCCGGCGTGGCGCTGGGCGTGGATCGTTTGCTGGCGGTCCTGCTGGGCCATGATGGCATCGCCCGGGTTCTGGCGTTTGGAGAGGAGAGGGCTTGATGCGTTTCTATGATCGCCATGTTTTGCCGCGACTGATCGACCTGACCTGCGGCTTGCCGCCTTTCGACCGGCAGCGGCAGGCGGTGGTGCCACAGGCGCACGGGCGCGTGCTTGAAGTCGGATTCGGCAGTGGTCGGAATCTGCCCTATTACGATGCCGCGAAAGTCGTGGAACTGGTCGCGCTCGATCCGCACGCCGGTCTGCAGCGGCTGGCCCAAGCGCGGTCGGCCGGCGCCGCGTTTCCGGTGCGCCCGATTACCGCTGGCGCGGAGGGCATGGCGTCCGCAGATGCGACTTTTGATTCGGTGGTCATGACCTACACCCTGTGTAGTGTCGCTGACCCGGCGCAGGTGCTGCGCGAGATTGTCCGGGTGCTCAGGCCTGGCGGCCAGCTGCTGTTCTGTGAGCACGGCCGTGCGCCGGATGCGGCAATTCAGAAATGGCAGAACCGGCTGACCCCGGCCTGGCGTCGTCTGGCCGGAAATTGTCATCTGAATCGGGATATTCCGGCGTTGCTGGCCGCCGCCGGGTTTCAGACCGCCGAGCCGCATTCGGGCTATATCCCGGGGCCGCGGGTGCTGACCTGGAACGTCTGGGGTCGGGCGTGCCCGCGTTGATCCTCCACGTCCCGGTTTTGGGGCGCAGAACCCAGGCCGCGCCATGACCGCCCTGGTTGCCGGTTTGCTCGCGCTCGGAGTCGGGCCGCTGATCTATGCCTGGGCGCAGCAGCGGTCCGCCCTGGCACGGGCCATGGACGGTTTCGTATTCGTCGCCATCGGGGGTCTGGTGCTGATCGAAGTGCTGCCGGAGGTCGCGCGGGTCACGGGCTGGTGGACCGCGGCATTCGTGGCTTTGGGCCTGTGGGGGCCGAGCCTGCTGGAGCGCGCCTTCGCACGCATCGCGCATCGCACGCACATGCTTACGGTCCTGCTCAGCGGCGCGGGTCTGGTCGCCCATACCGTGTTCGATGGCACGGTACTGACCGAGCGCGGCGACGGCGTTTTGGCGATGGCTGTGGTGCTGCACCGGGTGCCGGTGAGTCTGGCCGTGTGGTGGCTGGTGCGCCCCGTGTGGGGGCGCGGTACAGCCAGTCTGATGCTGGTGGTCATGGCGGCTGGCACGGTCGCTGGTTATGTCCTGGGTGGCGCGGCTTTTGAGGGGGCGGCCGAGTTCAGTTTTGGCGCCGTGCAGGCCCTGGTGGCCGGCTCGGTGTTGCATGTGGTGTTCAATCGGCCCCATCTGGACCCACGGCTGGAGGAGCACAGGCCGCGTGGTGATCGGGCCGAGGGCTTGGGCAATCTGGCCGGTCTGGCCTTGTTTGTCCTGGTTTTGGCCGGTCAGATGTTGGCCGGTGACGCGGCCTGGAGCGGATTCACACGTCTGCTGGAACTGTCTCTGGCTGCGGCTCCGGCCTTGCTGCTGGGCTATGCCGCCGGGGGCTTGCTGGCGGCATTCATGCCGATGTCGTCCATTCAATGGCTCGGGCGCGGCGGACGCCTGACCCAGGCGACCAAAGGCATGTTGGTGGGTTTGCCCCTGCCGGTATGCAGCTGTGGCGTCGTGCCGCTGTATCGCAGTTTTGTCGAACGCGGGGCTCCGCCCGCGGCAGCCATGGCCTTTCTGATCGCAACTCCGGAACTGGGGCTGGATGCGATCCTCATTTCCATCCCTTTGCTGGGTCTGGATATGACTCTGGCCCGCATCGTGGCCGCGGCCCTGGTGGCATTATGCGTGGGCTGGCTGCTGGCGCGCGTCAAGGTTCTGGCGGCGGAGCATGAGGACTGCACACACACGCATCTGCCGGAAATGAGTGGCAGCGTCAGCCAGCGTCTGGGTCAGGGATTGCGTTACGGCTTTGGTGATCTGGTTGATTCCACCGCACCGTGGATAGTCCTGGGCCTGGTGGTCGCCGTGTTTGCCCAGCCGCTGCTGGAACATTCCGGTCTGCAACAGATCTCGCCGGCAATTCAGGTGGTCGCCTTTGCGCTGATCGGCTTGCCCATCTATGTCTGCGCCACGGGTTCGACGCCGATCGTGGCGGCCATGCTGGCGGCGGGAATTGCGCCGGGCGCGGCGCTGGCCTTCTTGTTGACCGGCCCGGCGACCAATCCGGCCACCTTTGGGGTGTTATCACGCCTGCATGGGGCGCGCGCGGCCACCGGCTTCGGCCTCGCCACGGCGGGCCTGGCGATCCTTGGGGGCTGGGTGGTGAACAGCATCGATATCGATACCACGGCGGCCAGGGATCTGCATGGCGCATTTCCGGGCTGGCTGGCCTGGCTGAGTTTGAGTCTGATGCTGGCGGTTTTCCTGGCGTCGCTGACGCGCATGGGTGCCCGGCGCTTTGTTGCGGAATTGCGGCTGGGGCGCGCCAGCGCGCATTGATGAGCACCGTTGTTGATGCCTGTGGGCGCCGGGTTGAGCTGCCCGCGACACCCCGGCGCATAGTTTCTCTGTGCCCATCGCAGACCGAAACGCTTTATGCGCTGGGTCTGGCGGGGCGCATTGTGGGGCGGACGCGATACTGCATACATCCGGCAGCCGAGGTCGTCGGCGCGGCGCAGGTGGGCGGGACCAAGCAGCTGCGGCACCCGGACATCGCGCGATTGCGGCCGGATTTGATTGTCGCCGAAAAGGAGGAGAATCGGCGCGAGGACGTGGAGTTGCTGGCGCAGTCCTGGCCGGTTTATGTGACCGATGTTCGCGGCGTGGACGACGCTCTGCAGATGCTGGTCAGTCTGGGAAAAATCTGCGATGTCGCCGCTGCGGCAACGGCCCTGGCGGATCGGATCACCCGAGCCTGGCTGGACCTGCCCCGCCTGCCGCGACCGCTGCGGGTCGTGTATCTGATCTGGCGCAAGCCCTATATGGCTGCCGGCGCCGATACCTACATCGATTCGGTTTTGCAACGTCTGGGCGCGACCAATGTGGCCCGCGATCTGGTGGGCCGCTACCCGCAAATCGACCCGGCCTGGCTGCGCTCCGCGCAGGCCGATGTGTGCCTGCTCAGCAGCGAGCCCTACCCATTTGCGCAGGAGCATGTGCAGGAAATGGCCGAATTGGTGCCAGGCCTGCAAAGTCGCTGCGTGAACGGCGAGGATTTCAGCTGGTACGGTGCGCGCATGTTGCCGGCTGCCGCCGCGCTGGGCGCGCTGGTGCAGGAGCTTGCCACGCTGCCAGCCGGGCAGCGTGGCGACTAGCTCCGCGCTTCAGGCCAGTTCGGACTGGTAATATTCCATCAGGATCTGGGCGACTTCCGGGCGTGAGAATTCGGGCGGCGGAGCGATCCCTTGCGAAAGCATTTCGCGCACCTTGGTGCCGGACAGCAGCACGAAATCTTCTTTGGCGTGGTCCGGGGCGTCGCGCATCATGACCACCCGGCCCAGTTTCTTGGACCAGGCGGTATGGTCGGCGTTGTAGATCTGGATTTCCAGGGCGCCGGCCGGAACCTGCTCCTCGAATATGGTCTGGGCGTCAAACGGACCGTAGTAGTCCCCCACGCCAGCGTGATCACGCCCGACGATCAGATAGGCGCAGCCGCAATTCTGCCGAAACACTGCATGCAGCACGGCTTCGCGCGGTCCCGCATAAAGCATGTCGAAACCGTAGCCGGACACCATGACGGTATTGGGCGGGAAGTAGACATCGACCATCTTGCGAATGCAGGCGTCGCGCACATCGGCCGGAATATCGCCCGGTTTCAGTTTGCCGAGCAGCATGTGGATGAGCACGCCATCGGCTTCAAGTTGCTCCAGCGCCATGCGACAGAGTTCCTCGTGGGCCAGATGCATGGGATTGCGGGTCTGGAATGCCACCACCTTGTCCCAGCCGCGCTGGGCAAATTCTTCGCGAATTTCGACGGCGGTGCGGAAGGTTTCGGGAAAATCCGCCTGAAAATAGGACAGGCTCAGAACCTCAAGGGGGCCGGAAATCAGCTGATTGCCCTGACTCAGGAAGGTGGCGACGCCGGGATGATTGGTGTCCAGCGTGCCAAATACCTGTTCGGCGACCTGTTCCAATTCGGCCTGGCTGACTTCCTCGACCGCGCTGACGGTCTGCACGGCGATGACCGGATTGCCGGGCATGTTCGGGTCGCGCAGCGCGATGCGCCCGGCACCGGCAACGGCGCTGGCGTCGGCGGTCATATTGACCACCGGCACGGGCCAGAACAGGCCGTCGCTGGTGTGCATGCTGGCGCCGATCTGCAGCATGTCGGCTTTGTTCATGT
>JBFIIN010000294.1:0-5106 GCA_041601225.1 Oceanococcus sp. | reverse complement strand
TGGTCTCACCGACCCTGCGGGTGTTGCAGGCGTTGGCAAAAGACTGCGAGCACCCGGATCTGGGGCCGCTGATGCGCGGCAAGCTGGGTGGCAGCGAACTGGTGGCCGCGGAGGCCGTATGCGGCCTGCGCAGTATCGCGGTGCCTTCCAATACCCTGCCCCCGGCAGACACCACCAATGCCTTTATCATTGGAGATGTGGACGGCGAGCGACTGGTGGTCGACCCATCGCCGCGCGACCCGGCCACGTTGGAACAGCTCTGCTGCGCCCTTGCGGGTCTGGGTGTCGGCGCGGTGTTCCTGACCCACCACCATGCCGATCATCGCCAGTTCGCCAACGAACTGGCGCGTCGATTCGAGCTGCCGATCTGGCTCAGCGCCGATACCCAAAAACGCATCAGCGACAAGACCGCGGGGCGCTACTTCGCAGGCATTACCACCAGAATCGTCGGCACAGGCGATATCCTGTGCCGGAGTCTGGACAGCCCCGTTCGGGCCTACGCGGTACCCGGCCACGATGCGGGCCAGCTGGCACTGGCTCCGGACTCCATGGCCTGGATGATCGTCGGCGACCTGATTCAGGGTGTCGGCACGGTGGTCATTGCCAAACCCGAGGGCGACATGGCGGCCTACTTCGCATCCATGCAGAAGGTGATCGATCTCAATCCACGGGTCATCGCGCCATCTCACGGCATTCCCATGGGTTCATGCTTCCGCATTCAGGCCACCCTGGCGCACCGCAAACTGCGCGAAGACGAGATCTTGCGTCTGCACCGCGAGGGGCTGAGCGCGACCGAGATGCTGCCGGTGATCTACGACGGAATTGACGAGCGGCTGATCCCGCTGGCCCGGATGAATGTGGAATCTCATCTGGACAAGCTGCGCGCCGAAGGCCGGCTCTCCCGGTAACAACGGAACGCGCCCTGGATCAGGGTACGAGCACGACCTTGCCCAGGTTCTGGCGCGCCTCGATATAGGCGTGTGCAGCCGCGACATCGGCAAAGGAATAGGATCTGTCCACATGCGGGCGCAGCCAGCTCTGCTCAACCCCGGGCAGCATTTCCGCCATCCAGCCGCTCAGTTTGGCGTGCTCCTCGTACATGGCGTGGATATTGATGCCAAATACCCCGCGATTGCCCGGGATGAGCCGAGCCGGATGAAAAAACGGCGCGGCGGCAAACAATTTGAGCAGCTTGAACTTACCGGTCAATCCTGCGGCCGACGCGCTGGAAATGCCGAACATGCCCATCCGCCCCGTCTTGCGCAGCACCGCAAAAGTGCGACGCCATTGGGAACCGCCGACCGGATCGATAGCCAGTTCCACGCCGCGGCCGCCGGTGAGCTCCAGGACCTGTCGATCCCAGTCATCCTTGCGGTAATCGACCGCATGATCCAGGCCCCGCTCGCGCAAGCGATCGTGTTTGCCCGGACTGGCCGTACCGATGACCAGCGCGCCCTTGTGGCGAGCTATGTCAATGGCTGCCAGGCCCACTCCACCGCCGGCGTTGTGAATCAGGACGGTCTCGCCACTCTGCAAACCGCCCATGGCGACCAGCAAGCCCCAGGCCGTGATGTAATTCAAGGGAATCGCCGCGGCCTGTTCAAAGCTCAGGGACACAGGCATGGGCCACACGTAGGCCGCCTTCACCAGAGCCTGTTCGGCGTAACCGCCAAAGTCGGTGAGCGCCATGACGCGCTGGCCGACCAGATCCGCATTCACGCCCTCACCGACCGCCAGCACCTCGCCTGCGACTTCGTAGCCGATGACACAAGGCAGGGGTGGGCAGGCCGGATAAATACCCTGGCGGGCCAGAATGTCCGCAAAGTTCACGCCGGCCGCGCGCACCGCAATGAGAACCTGCCCAGCGGCGGGTATCAGAGCATCGGTCTCGCGCAGCTCAAAGGCACCCGCCACCCCATGTTGACTCAGAATTATTGCTCGCATTCCCGCTCCAAATCGCCCATCCCGGAACCAATTTCTCACAATTTCGTTTGCGCTGACGCTCAGCCAGATTACAATGCGCGCGCTAGCCGGACGTGTCAGGGGACATAAATCCGCGCGGCCAACCGCAAATTTCGGCCCAAATGCCATTTTGCGACGGCTTCGTACACATCCGGACACAGGGATTCCGATCAATTTGAGGACACTAATGAAGAACCTATTCACGGGCGCTTTTGCCATTGCCGCGATCGCGGCTCCGCTCCATGCCCAGGCGGAGAACAAGATTTACGGTCAGGTGAACGTCAGCGCCGCGCATGCGGATGCCAGTTCCACCGGCAATTGTGCAGGCTCCACGGCTTCCGGCGACTTTACCCAGCTCTGCGCACAGGACGGGCAAAGCGGCGACAACAACGCCTCACGCCTCGGTTTTCAGGGCGAGAAAGGCCAGTTCTTCTACGCCGTGGAACTGGGCCTGGGCGCTGATGATGGCAGCGGGCTGGGTCATACCCGCCACGCCTTCGTAGGGTTCAACAGCTCCATCGGCACCTTCACCTTTGGTCGGACCAATACGGGCTACAAGCTGGCTGGCCAGCGCATTGACCCGTTCTACGACACCTCTGCGGCAGGCTACGCGGGCGGCTTTTCGCCGGAAGGGACCTCCTACGGTCAGTCCAACCTGATCAATGGCTGGACCAACAATTCCATCGGCTGGCTCAGCCCCGAAGTCGCGGGCCTGACGCTGAATGCCGGCGTGCATTTGCAGGAATTCAATAACGAAGATCACGACTTCAACATCGGCGTCGGCTACAACATGGACTGGCTGAATGTGGGCGTCCAGTACATCGCGGTGGGTAGCGATGCGGTCGGCAGCCCGGAAGCCATCGCCGGCTCCGGCGCCGTGGACACGGCCATTCAGGCCACGGCCTCGGTGGAAATGGGCGCTCTGGTCGTTGGGGCCTCCTTCGAGATGGTCGAATTGCGCGGCAGCAGCGAAGAGCGTGCCTACGCCAAGTTGGCCGGCAGCTATGACCTGAGCGAGAACCTGACGGTCGCAGCGTCAGTGGGTCAGGTTGATCAGGGCACGGGTGAAGGCCTGGGCTTCACGGTCGGCGGCTTCGTCAAGCTGATCGATGAGTTCCAGATGTATGGCCTGTTCTCCAGCGTTGATTTCGACAACAACGACAAGAACGACACCTTCAGCGTCGGTGTGAAGTACAGCTTCGAAGACTGATGGTGCGCGTCAAGTGACGCTCAAAACGGCGCCTTCGGGCGCCGTTTTTTTTGAACCGGCGGCTACTCGCGGACCGCTCCGGCCAGCCAATCCCGCAGCGCATCGGCCACCCGATCGGCGGCCTGTCCATCGCGCACCGGCAACTCCGTCTGCGGGCCGTGCTCAAGTTCCTTCGCCAGCTGAGCCTGCTCCCACTGACTGAGCCCCGCGAGGTCCAGTTGATAGTCACGCTGTACGTCACCGCTCACCGCCACGGAATTTCTGCCCCAGATCAGCAGCTTGCTGCGCGATTCCAGAATTTCCAGTCCGGCCAGGGCGATGCGGTAGACCACCGTCCCGCAGACCTGCGTGCGCTGCTGGGCCAGATTCTCCCGGCCATAGCGAAAGCACTGATCGCGCCGATACTGCAACTGCTCCCGGTCCAGGGAAATGTCGTAGGCCGCCAGGGCATCGGTGATCACGGCCCGCTCGCTGACGTCAGCCGGTGACTCGGCGGGCGCCGGGCTCGCGCACAGCGCGACCACCTGATCTGGCGTAAAGCCGCGATCCAGAAAATGATCGATATCGGCGCGGGTGCAATCGGCGGCAAACACCGGCGAACTCAACAGACTCAGGGCGATTAGCTGTCGCAAATCAACTCCATGCAGGACATAACCGGACCTGCAGAGTCGCAGAAATGCCGCGCCTTGGCGAGTTTATCTGAGGCCGCGAACCCATTGGCCTGGATGCCGCCCATCGGACGGCATCCAGGATGCGGGCCTGGCCTCAGGCCGCCACCTTGATCTTCAGTGGCTGAGCCGCTTCGCGCTTGGGAATTGTGACTTCCAGCACGCCATGCACGCTGCGGGCAGCAACTTTTTCAGGCTCAACGGTATCAGGCAGGGTAAAGCGGCGATAAAAGCGGCCTGCGATACGCTCGATGCGATGCCGCTCGGCCGCCTCTTCGACCTCGCGCTCACGTACCCCGGCCACGGTCAGCACGCCGTTGTCCAGGGTGATCTCCACCGAATCCGGATTCACGCCGGGCAAGTCTGCACGCAACAAGAACCGGTCACTGAACTCGTGGATATCCACGCTCGGCGCCCAATCCGCGGTCGCACTGCTGTCTGCGGCGTCGCCGCGGGCATCGAACAACCGATTGATTTCGCCCTGTAACTGGCCAAACACACTCCAGGGCTCGTATCTCGTCAGGCTCATGACATCACCTCCGTGGGGTTGAACAAGACCATGTCCCGCAAAATGGGGCTGCCGAATCTGGGTTTCAAGACCTCACGCAGGAATTTTTTCTATTGTTATCAGACTCTTGAATTCTATCAATCGAGACTTATATGGAGCGGTTTGGGCCCAGCCAAAAAGGCCCGGCTTGCAGGCATCGACCGCGCGGACGGCGAGCGGATACCGCCAGTTTGCTCACGCCGCGCTGGACTGGCGGCACTTCATCCGGCGCGCCCAGCGGCCTGGTTTACGCTCGCAAAAGTGCGGCAGCCGCTGGGTCTGCCGATTGGCCCTGGCAAGCAGTAGGCCGTCATGCAGCGGGCAGCCAGAAAACTGCAGATATCGACGACCGGATTCGTGATCGCCAGCGACTGCGCACCGCGCTGCCTTCCCTTGACAGGCAAGGTGAGGGGCACGGACCAGTGGTCGGCTGTCCCACCGTGGAAGCCCTCCGACCCGCGCACGATCAACCCACCAGGGACGGCCCAGCCAGCGGCAAGACCGGCCCGGCGCCCACCCGTCGGCCCCGCGCATGCGGGTGCGCTTGACCGAAACCGCCGCGGAGCACGCCGGAAAATGTGCGCCGCGCCGCGCGCCCGGTCAACCGTTGCGTTCATGAGGCGTTGTGGAACTACCTCAGTTCACGGAGTACAGCGATGAAAATGACCCACTGGATTGGCGCTGCCGCCGTGGCGGCCACACTGAGCCTGCCCGCTCAG
>JBFIIN010000293.1:0-5110 GCA_041601225.1 Oceanococcus sp. | reverse complement strand
TGGTGCTGTGGTTGCCGCTGACGCTCCTGCTGCCCTGGAAACTCGCGATCTGGCGCGAGCGGCTGCGGGCCAAGGATCCGGCCATCACTTTGCTGCTGGGCTACATCATTTTGCTGATCGGCTTTTTCAGCGTCCTGCCTGGCAAGCATGGGGTGCAACTGTTGCCGGCGGTTCCGGCCGCCGCGCTGCTGATCGCACCCTATCTGGGTGGTTTATGGTGGCGGCCGGGTGTGCAGCGCTTCAGTTGGGCATTGCTGCTGCTGGTTGCAGCCGCGCTGATCGCCGCGGCGGGCGTCGCCGGCTGGCTTGGCGGGGAAATCCACAGCAGTATCCGTGACGATGTGCCGCGTGGGATCTGGGTGCTGACCGGCATCCTGGGTGCGGTGGCCACCACGGTCGCGGTAGTGGTCGCCGGGCGCTGGCGGGCGCTGGGCCTGCCGATATTCTTTTTTCTGGGCTGGTTCCTGATCGGCTGGTTCGGCTACCCCGGTCTGAACGATCTGCGGACGCCGCGGACCCTGATGGCGCATGTCGCCGAGCGCATCGGTCCCGATGCCGAACTCGGCATGGTGGGGTGGAAGGAGCAATTCGTGCTGGTGGCGGATCGGCCGTTGCGCGATTTCGGTTATGCCCGATCCGTCGCCGAGCAGCGTGCACGTGGCCTGCAAGGGATTGGGGCGACCGGACGCGATCGCTGGCTTATCGTTCCCGGCCATGCCGTCGGGGCTTTGGCTGCGGCGCCCGGGGTTGTGACCCTGGGCGAGCGGCATGGGTCGGACTGGCTGCTGGTGCCGGCGGCGGCGCTTGAGCGGGCGCCTGGCGAGCAGCGTTAAATTTCTAGGCGGCCACTGCCTCGACCTCGGCGATCGGCTGACCCTCCGGATCAACGGTTTCCAGAACCACGCGATAGCCCCACAGGCGTGCCAGATGTTTGAGGACCTCATTGGCTTCGGCGGAGAGAGGTCGCCCCCGATGCTGGCGGTGCTGAAGGGTCAGGGTGCGATCGTCGGCATAGTCAAACCGGGTGATCTGGATGTCCGGCAGCTGCACATCGCGGTTGTACTGCTCGGCCAGCAGTCGCCGCAGGCGCTGGTAGCCGGCCTCATTGTGGATGCAATCCACCAGCAGATGGTCGTCCTCGGCATGGTCGGCGATTGCAAACAGATGCATTTCCCGCATCAGATGCGGAGACAGATACTGGCCAATAAAGGATTCATCCTTGAAATTCCGCATCGCGAAATCCAGCACCTTGCGCCAGTCCTGGCCGGCGATTTCAGGGAACCATTGGCGATCTTCGGTGCTGGGGTATTCGCAGATGCGGCGCATGTCGCTGAACATGGAGAAGCCCAACGCGTACGGATTCACGCCGCCATAGCCGCGTTGGTCGTAGCCGCGCTGGGCCACCACATTGGTATGTGACTGCAGAATCTCCAGCATATATCCCTCATCAAGCAAGCCCTTGTCGAACAGGCGATTGACGATGGTGTAATGCCAGAATGTGGCCCAGCCTTCGTTCATGACTTTGGTCAGGCCCTGCGGATAAAAGTACTGGCTGACCTTGCGCACGATGCGCACGATTTCCCGGTGCCAGGGCTCCAGTCGGGGTGAGTGTTTCTCGATGAAGTAGAGCAGGTTCTCCTGCGGTTCGCCGGGGACTTCGGGCGCGCCTGGATCGTTCTTGGCGCGGCTTTGTTTGGCCTCCGGCAGGGTCCGCCAGATGTCATCAAACTGCTGCCAGGCATGCTCCTGCCGCTCGGCCTGGCGCGCTTGCTCGTCCTCTGCGGAGAGAGGCGTAGGGCGCCGGTAGCGATCGACCCCGTGGTCCATCAGCGCGTGGCAGGAGTCCAGGAGCTCCTCGACGGCTGCAGCACCATGGCGTTCTTCGCATTTGAGGATGTAATTTCGGGCAAACACCATGTAGTCGATGATGGCATCGGGGGTGGTCCATTGGCGGAATAGATAGTTGCCCTTGAAAAAAGAGTTGTGGCCGTAACAGGCATGGGCGATCACCAGGACCTGCATGGGCAGAGTATTTTCTTCCATCAGGTAAGCGATACAGGGGTCGGAATTAAGCACGATTTCGTAGGCCAGCCCCTGCATGCCGCGCCGATAGTTCTGCTCGTTGCGAATGAACTCCTTTCCGAAGCTCCAGTGCGGATAGCCGATCGGCAAACCCAGCGCGGCGTAGGCATCTAGCATTTGCTCAGAGCCAATGACCTCGATCTGGTTGGGATAGCAATCCAGGCCAAATTCATTAACGGCGATGTCCGCGACCTGCTGGTCATAGTGCTGAATCAGCTCGAAACTCCACTCACCGCCGCTCGCGTCCGGTCGATTCGAATTCATGCGGCCTCCCGTTGAAAAAGCTCGCGCAGAACGGGATAGACATCCTGGCGCGTGTGGACCTGCTTCATCGCGAAATGGTCGCTGACGATCTGACTGTAAGCCGATGACAGGGGAGTCAGCTCCTCCTGGTCGTCCGGAACCTCGATATAGGCGAAATAGCGCAGGGCAGGCAGCAGCACCTTGCTCAACAGGTTGCGACTCTTTTCGGGATCGGCGCCGAAAGCATCTCCGTCGGAACATTGCGCGCCATAAATATTCCAACTGTCGGGTGGATAGCGCTCAGTAATGATCTCATGCATCAATTTCAGGGCGCTGATCACGACAGTGCCTCCGGTTTTGGGGTCGTGAAAGAATGTGACCTCGTCGACCTCTTCGGCGTCGCTGGTGTGGCGGATGAACACCAGATCCACCTGCCTGTATTTCTGGCGCAGGAAGAGATACAGCAGGGTGTAAAAGCGCTTGGACAGATCCTTCTTGTGCTCCGACATGGATGCCGACACATCCATGAGGCAGAACATCACGGCGCGGCTGAGTGGTTGCGGAACCTGAACGCGGTGGCGATAGCGCAGGTCAATGTCTTCGAGATAGGGCAGCCGGCGCAGGCGAGCCTGCAGTTCTGCGATGCGTTGCGGGTCGGCTTGTTCGGCCTGTAACTGCTTGATCTCGCGCCGCAGCGGGCCACCCAGGGCGATGCGTCGGGCGATGGAGTTCCGCATGGAGCGGGCCACGGCCAGATTCGCGGGCGTTCCGCTGGGCGTGTAACCGGCGCGCTGCAGTTTGGGCTCGCAGATCTCGCCGAGGGCCAGGCGCGCGAGATGCGGGAGCTCGAGATCGTCGAAAAACAATTCCATGAACTCGTCGCGTGACAGCGTGAAAATGAACTCATCGGTGCTGTCGCCCGCATCGCCTTCGCCGGTTCCAGGCCCGGCTGCGCCCTGGCCGCCCGGTGGCCGTGGCAGGCGGTCTCCCGCGTTGAAGCTGTGATTTCCGGCATGCACGATCTCGCGGTCTCCGCCGGCCCCGTGGCGGAATCGCGGTTCGGAAATGTCTTTGGCGGGAATGCGAACCTCACCACCCTGGTCCATATCCGTGATCGTGCGTTTCTGGATCAGGTCGCCCAGCGATTTGCGCAACTGGCCCTTGTAGCGGCGCAGGAACCGCTGCCGGTTGACTGTAGACTTCTTCCGGTCATTCTTGCGGCGGTCGATGATGATGGACATGGGCGCGGGCCGACCGGATCAGCGATCAAGCGGATTTTCGTACCCGCAGGTACCATTCCGACAGCAGGCGCACCTGCTTTTCGGTATAGCCCTTGGCGACCATGCGATCGACAAAGGCGCTGTGCTTGCTTTGATCCTCGGCCGAGGCCTTGGCATTGAAGGAGATGACCGGGAGCAGTTCCTCGGTGGACGAGAACATGCGTTTTTCAATGACTTCACGCAGTTTTTCGTAGCTGGTCCAGCGCGGGTTTTTGCCTTCATTCTGGGCGCGCGCGCGCAGCACGAAGTTGACAATCTCATTGCGGAAATCTTTGGGATTGGCGATGCCGGCCGGTTTCTCAATCTTTTCCAGCTCTTCGTTCAGGGTACTGCGGTCGAAGATCGCGCCGGTTTCTGGATCGCGATAGTCCTCGTCCTGGATCCAGTAATCGGCGAAGGTGACATAGCGATCGAATATGTTCTGGCCGTATTCGGAGTAGGATTCGAGATAGGCCGTCTGAATTTCCTTGCCGACGAACTCGGCGTAGCGCACGGCCAGCCAGCCCTTGATGAACTCCAGCCAGCGCCGCTGATTGTCCTCCGGTAACTGCTCGGCCAGGATTCGCTTTTCCAGCACATACATCAGATGCACAGGATTGGCCGCGACTTCGGTGGAGTCATAGTTGAAGACAGACGACAACACCTTGAAGGCGAAGCGTGTGGACGAGCCCCGCATGCCCTCATCGATACCTGCATAGTCGCGGTATTCCTGGTAGGACTTGGCGGCAGGGTCGACATCCTTCAGGTTCTCGCCGTCATAAATGCGCATCTTGGAGTAGATCGATGAATTTTCTGGTTCCTTGAGACGCGTCAGCACCGAGAACTGCGCCATCATTTCCAGGGTTCCGGGTGCACAGGGGGCCTGGGCCAGCGAACTGTTTGCGAGCAGCTTCTGGTAGATCTTGATTTCCTCGGATACCCGCAGGCAGTAGGGCACCTTGACGATGTAGACCCGATCCAGGAACGCCTCGTTGTGCTTGTTGTTGCGGAAGCTGTCCCATTCAGCCTCATTGGAGTGGGCCAGGATCACGCCCTGAAAGGGAATGGCGGAAAATCCTTCGGTGCCCTTGTAATTGCCCTCCTGGGTGGCGGTCAGCAGGGGGTGCAGCATCTTGATCGGAGCTTTGAACATCTCGACGAATTCGAGCAGGCCCTGATTGGCCAGACACAGGCCGCCGGAATAGGAATAGGCGTCCGGATCGTTTTGCGCATAATTCTCCAGCTTGCGGATATCGATCTTGCCGACCAGCGCCGAGATGTCCTGATTGTTTTCGTCACCCGGCTCGGACTTGGTGATGGCGATCTGGCGCAGCACCGAGGGCTGTACCCGGGCCACGCGGAACTTGGTGAGGTCGCCGTCAAACTCCGCCAGGCGTTTCACCGCCCAGGGTGAGGCGATGCCGGTCAAATACCGGGGCGCGATGCCGTATTCGGCTTCCAGAGTCTGGCCATCGCGTTCGGGATCGAAAAGGCCCAAGGGGCTCTCGTGAACCGGAGAGCCTTTG
>JBFIIN010000292.1:0-5118 GCA_041601225.1 Oceanococcus sp. | reverse complement strand
GGGTTGCCGCCGACGGCGCGGTATTGCTGATGTCCGTGCCCCTGCATCCCAGCCTGTGGACACCCTTTGACGATATGGTGGGCCATCGGCGCCGCTACGAGCCCGAGCCGCTGCGGCGGCAGTTGCACACGCATGGCTTTGCAGTCGAGCAAACCGCCATTTTTGGCATGAAGCCCAAATCCAACTGGTTGACGGCACTGGGCATGTGGTTTCTTAGCCATGACCGGCAACGCTCGATGCGCATCTACAATCGCTTCCTGATGCCGCTGGGTGTTTACTTTCAGAAGCCCCTGGCCCTGCTGCCGGGCTTTGTCGCCGACCGGGACGTGGCGGACGTGTTGCTGGTTTGTCGCAAGCATCCCCACCCGGCCATAGCCGCCGATTAGGGCCATAAGCGGGGCGCAACATTTGAAAAGTCGCAAAATATCGTCCTATCTGACCAGTTTTTGCGTCGCAGCATTGGGTACATTCGGAAGCCACAGATGTGCGCTCACCGGATAGAAGCCAAGATGACCACGATGACCGAAACCGCCGACAGCCAACCCGCCGAATTCAAGCCCATTCCGAAGGTACGCGAACTGCCCTTGCTGGGCAGCCTGCCCGGCATGGCCACCGACCCGGCCAAGTACTTCTACGACTGCTACCGCAAATACGGCCCGGCCTACCGCATCACCATGTTTGGCAAGCCCTATGTGGTGCTGGCCGGGGAACCCGCGGTCGCGTTCATGAGTTCCAAGGTTGGCAAGGACTGCCTCAGCTCCAAGGAATTCTGGAAAGGTCTGGAGGACGAGTACGGCGCGACCCGCTCGCTGCCCGGTTCTGATGGGGACTCGCACAAAGAATTACGCGACATCTTGCGGCGCGGCTACTCGCGCGATTCGATCAAGGGACGCTACGACAAACTGGTGGATATCACCGACGGCTCCATTACGCGTGACTGGAAGCCCGGCGCTCAGGTTCCGGTGGTCACCGCCATGCAGTTCATGGTGACCGATCAGCTGGGCATCATGATCACCGGCGAAGCGCCGCTGGAATACGTCTTTGATATCCGCACCACGATTCTGTACATCCTGAATTGTCTGGTTACCCGCCAGCGGCCCAAATTCCTGATGCTCAACCCCGCCTACAAGAAAGCCAAGAACCGCGTTTTCGAGCTGGGCGACAAGATCAAGGCCGACTATCTGGCGGGTAAGCGGGCCGGCGGCGATGTGCGCACCATCGTCGACGACGTGATGGAGGCCAATGCCGCCCGCTCACCCGCCATGCCCGACAGCAATCTGCGCATGCACCTCACCGCGCCCTACGTCGCGGGCCTGGATACGGTGGCCAACACCCTGGCGGCCTGCGTCTACACCGTCCTCAAGCATCCTGATGTCTATGCCCAGATCCTGCAGGAAGTGGATGATTTCTTCGCCAGCGGCCCCGTCGAAGAGCAGGGTCTGCTCAAGCGCCTGCCGCTGCTCAATGGCGCGATCATGGAAACCATGCGTCTGTACCCGATCGCCGTGGCGCTGACCCGTACCGCAGCCAAGGACTTCGAGTTTGAGGGCTATCAGATCAAAAAGGGCGAGATGCTCTACATGGGCATCTGCGTGCCGCATTTCATGGAAGAGTTCTATCCCGAGCCGGAAAAATTCGACATCCATCGTTACGATCCGGACCGCAACGAACACAAGCAATCCGTGTCTTATTCACCCTGGGGCCGCGGCCCGCATACCTGCCTGGGCAAGACCCTGGCCGAAGTGCAGCTGCTACTCAGCATGGCGCGCCTGTTCCACAAACTGGAGCTGGAATTGCCCTCGCCCGACTACGTGCTGAAAACCAAGACCGCACCGACACCCGGGCCGTCCATGGGCTTCAAGGTGCGGGTCAAGGGTTATAGGAACCCTGCTTAAGGCCGTTCATACCAAATCGGTGAAGCCCAGGCCCGCTCGCGGATTGGCGAAAAGCGCTTCTCGCCGCTGAACTGGCCATTGTGTTCACTGATTTCACAACAGCCTTCAAATCCCTGCAAACCGGAAGCTTCCGGGAACACGCCATTGCTGGCGTCCAGCTGACCGCAGTCGACCGGGATCTCGGCATTCACGTTGCATAACCAGTCAGTCCAGCGGCAGCTGGGCACTTCCAGCGCCCGGGCATACCAGAAGCTGTCGCTGGCGGGATCAAACTCCGGATCGCGCCATTGCGCGCACAAAGATTCAGGATGGTTGCCCACCTCAACGGCGCAGCTCTCGGGTGACGGCAAGTTCACCGGCTGGGTGGTCGCCGCCACGGCGCTATAGACCCGCAGCTTGGGCTCACCTGCCATGTTTATATAGCCCTTGATCAAATCAAGCTGCTGCAGCGGATAGCCCTCCGGGTCCTGTACCGCATAGACCGCCAGATAGGGCGCTCCGGCGCCGGCCGGCGGGGGCGGCAAATCACCTCCCATCGCCGCGCCTTCGCTAACGATCTGCCCGCCGATCAAATCCCGCCCCGAGGCCAGCTGGGCACAGATATCCGCGGGCAGCGGCTGCCAGGAAGCAATACTGCGGATGCGCAGCCGGGTCCCCGAGGTGCCGAAAGATTCGCCGCTGTGCAGGGCGTCCCAGATCGCATCGCGGGTATTTTCTGCAGCCCAGACTCCGCCCAGCCCACCGGGATTCAAAGCCCGCGCAAAATCCACGAACACGCGCTCGCCGCAGTTGTTGGGGTCATTGGGGTCGTCCCCGGCGGTCTCGTCATCGCAGGCCCAGAAACCCAATTGCTCGCGCGGATCATCGTCCAGCACCCCGCCATGCCCGGTGAAATCCCATTCTTTGGCGTTACCCGAGTCGCCGCTATGCGTATCCAGCGCCGCCGTGATGTTCATGCGATAGGGATTGATGCCCAGGCTCTGCTTGATCAACAGGCCTTCAGCCATGGCATTGCGGTAGTAATCCAGCACATGCATGCAATTGCCGGTGTCCTCCCCGCCTTCGGCCGTGCGCGAGCGGCCATCCGGACCGCCGAACAGACAGGGCTCGACTATATTGCTACCGACCGTGCGATAACCGCAGAAAGCCGGATCCGTGCCCGGGTCGCCGGTGCAAAAGTGGGCGCAGGCCGGCGGATCTTGCGCATCGCCCGCGCAGACCGTTTTGTCCACCTCGAAGTCGCAGTTGGGGTCGTAGCCTTCATCGTTGACCAGGTAGGGGCCTTCCGCTCCGGCCGCACATTCTGATTGGCCCTTGTGCTGGGTCATTTCATAACTGCGATCATAGGCGCGACGCAGCTCGGCATCGGCCACCGTCAGCGCCTGATAAAAGTCCGTTTGCTCGATCTTGCGCCCCAGGGGCACACCCGTGAGATCACCAAGCACGGTGAAACCCGCGGCTTCGCCCGCGGCCAGAAACATCCGGCCATCGCTGCGATTGGCATTGTGCGGAATGGTCAGGGCCTGACAGCCGATCAGGGCGGTGCAATTGAGCTCCAGGTGATCGAACAAATCCCAGTCGTCGTTGCCGTTCTGCGGTGCAAGCGCAGTGGTGGCATTCACCGCCGGGAACACGTCCGCCGGCACATTCTCCGCGGCGCCCTTGAATATGACATTGCGGTGCAGCATCTGGCCGATTTCATTCGAGGTGTATTCATAGGCGTGCAGGGTCGTGTACACGCAGGGCTCATTTTCCTCGTCATTGATCTGCTTGGTCCGCGCCCAGGCCTCCAGCGTGCTGGGCGCATCCGCCAGTAGCGATTGCAGAAGCTGGGTATGAAACGGCGTGTCGCCCGCAGCCAGTGCGCGCACATCATCGCGCACGCCCTGGCCTATGAACCGATCACACTGCTGCTGCGTCTGCCCATCCAGATTGCACAGGGTGGCCAGGCCGCCGAGGAACTCGGCGTGATCGGAGACCGCATTGAAATCCAGCGGTCGATCAATTTCTATCGTGTAGCCCAGCGTGAATATTTCCTGGCTACCTTTGGCCGGCAGTGGCGCGGGCTCTGCCCCCTTGGCATAACGGTGCGCGGTGCGTGGATCGCTCAAGGCGTTGAAGAAGTAGGCATCGATGGAATAGGACGTATGGGTGTGGGTGTCACCAAAATACGCATTCTTGTAGCCAGCCCGGGAATCGGCGCAGGGGCCGGCAGCGCCCTCGTCCGGCGGCGGGCTCATGGCTGACGGCGCAGACCCCGGACCCGACTGATCCGCTAAGGGCAATGAACTACCACAGGCGCCAAGCCCCAGCACCAGGGCCGGCACCAGCGGCAAAAATCGCATTTTCTTATCCATTCAAACCCTTTGCTGCGCCAGTTTCAGGCGCTCAACATGCCTGCGCTACGCTGGATGACCCAAAACGCGGCCACCGCGCCTATCCCGTTCAGGGCCAGTACGTGACCCAGTTGGCGAACGGGCGCTGACGACCAACGCGAATGTGCCACCACGAATAGTAGACCCAGGCCCGCAAGAAAAAGCAGTTGGCCCAGTTCGACCCCGATATTGAAGAGCAGCAAGGCCCAGCCCAGCGCGGCCTCGGGCACACCGATATCCAGCAGAGCACCGGCAAAGCCAAAGCCGTGCAGCAAGCCGAAGCCAAAGGCAATCAGCCAGGGCCATTTGACGGTCCAGCTTGGTCCGAGCCCTGCCGCCTGGCGGCCCGGATGTTCAAGAACTTCGACCGCCAACAGCAGAATGGAGAGTGCGATTGCGATTTCAACCGGCTGGCTGGGCAGGCTCCAATGACCCAATACGACCAAGGCCAGCGTAAGGCTATGAGCCAGTGTAAAGGCCGTGAGCGCGCCGATAATCCGGACCCAGCCAGCTCGGGCCAGGCGCAGCAACAGCAACAGGCCCAGCACAAACAGCAGATGATCCGCGCCGCGCAGGATGTGCTCCACTCCAATGCCCAGATAGGACCACAGTCCGACCGCGCCGCCCGACGAATTGGCTTGCAAAGACAGCACCGGATCGCGGCGCGATACGCTGCGCTGGACGAGCTGCCCGTCGGCCCGGCGCAACTGCACAAAGGCATCCGGGGTACTTAAATCCAGACCGATAATCCGCAGCTGTCGCTGTCCCAAACCACCCGCGCATTGCACTTGCCAACTGCGCAGCACCGATTCCTGGTCGCGCTCGGCCAGCGCACGCCCCAGCGGCCG
>JBFIIN010000291.1:0-5118 GCA_041601225.1 Oceanococcus sp. | reverse complement strand
GGTCGAGTTCCGGGCCCGGATCGACGCAGAGACCGCCCGAGCACATCTGGGCGTGCTTCTCGATCTGTATTGGGCGGGTCAGCGCGACGCTTTGCTGTTCATGCCCGATCTGGCCGACATGTATCTCCACAGCCGCGCCAGCAAAGACGAGTCGGAAGCCCTGGCGCATCTGAACGGCAAATTGACCAATAGCTTTTCGCCCCGACCGGAGCTGAGCGACCCCTACCTCAAGCTGGTATTCCTCGAGGGTCAGCCACTGGGCACCGCGCCCGATGATTCGCGTTTTTGCCAGCTTGCCGAGGCGATCTGCGCGGAGCCCGTACGCCACATCGTCGAGCTGCCGGCGGGATCTCCATGAGCGGCCAAACCTTTGACCCACTGACCATGCCGCTGGACGGCATTCGCCTGATTCAGGCCAGCGCCGGGACCGGCAAGACCTTCAGTCTGGCGGGTATCTATCTGAGGCTGATTGTCGAAGAGCAACTGTCGGTTCGCGAGATTCTGGTGATGACCTTTACCCAGGCGGCGACCAAGGAATTGCGCGAGCGTATTCGCAGACGCCTCGTCGCCGCCGCCCGGGTCGCCGCCCGGCCAGAGACGGTGGACCGACAGAATCCCGAGGAGGTCTACGCGGATGCCGTGATTGGCGCCAGCGCGGAAGATCGATCCGCCCTGGCCCGCCGGCTCGCCGACGCCGCGAACGCCATGGACGAAGCCACGATCACGACCATCCATGGCTTCTCACACAAAGCGTCCGCAGAAAATGCATTCGACAGTGCATTGCCCTTCGACCGTGGCGAGCAGGTCGATGACCGCGCGGTGTTCACCGAAGCCCTTGCGGATTACTGGCGATCGAGGGCGCTCGGCCAGAATCCCGAACCCGGGTTTCAACAGCTGTGGCCGACGCCGGCGGCCCTGGGCCTGGCTCTCAAGGGCATGCGTGATCGGCCGCATGCCCGTCTGGCCGGGCCACCACCCCATGAGATCACCACAATCGCCAGGCGCGCGCACGCACTGTGGACGCAGAGTCACGCGCAGTTCGAGCGCGAGTGGCGGGCCTGCTGGGATGACGATGCGCTGCTGCGAAACAAGAGTCTGTTCAAGGCAATCGATGCGCATGACGGCATCCACGGAGCGCTCGATGCCCTGCGCCTGGCGTTTGCTGAAGGCCATCCGCTGCCCGGCCTGCCCAAGTGGGTCGCAGAGCTCACCGACGCCGGGCTTCAGTTCAAGAAAAAACAGCTTGCGCGCGGTGAGCGTCTGCTCGGCGATCCTCTGGCCAAGCTGTTGCGCAGGCTCCGGCCGCTGGTCCGGCTCGCCATGTTGCGGGAGGCCCACTGGCAAATCTGCGCCATGGCGGCCTCCAGGAAGCGCGCGCGCCGACAGTTCAGCTTCGCGGATATGATTTCCGCGCTGCACACCGCCATTGCAGCAGCGGACACCGGGCCACGGCTGGCCGACGCGCTCAACACGACCTGGCCCTGGGCCCTGGTGGATGAGTTCCAGGACACCGACCCCCACCAGTACGAAATCTTGCGGGCAACCTATGCCGGCAGGCCGCGAGGCGGGATGCTGCTCATCGGCGACCCCAAGCAGGCGATCTACGGCTTCCGTGGCGGCGATGTCTTTGCCTATCTTGCGGCAGCGCGTGATGCAGGCGACCGCGCCTACCAGCTCGACACGAATTTCCGTTCCACCCAGGCCCTGCTCGATGGCGTTGAGGCCCTGTTTCAAACGCCGTCCGAGGATGAGTTCCTGGTCGAGGGCATCGGATTTCACCACGTCAAGGCCGGGCGAACCGCAGGCCGGCAGTTGTGGCTGCAGGGAACGCCCCGGTCGCCACTGACGCTTTGGCACATGACGCTTGATGGGACCAGGAAGCAGGACGCGGAAGGTGCTTGTCGCGCCGCATGCGTGGACGAAATCTGCAAGCTGCTGAATCCCGCCAATCGCGCCGCGATTCGCGCCGACGCAGCCGCAACCATCGATGAGAGAGCTCTTGAACCGCGCGACATTGCCGTCCTGGTAAACACCAACGTACAGGCTGCCGACCTGCAACGTGCCCTGTCCCGCGCAGGCGTTGCAGCCGTGTGTATCAATCAGCAGAGCGTGTTTGAAAGCGAGGAGGCGCTTGAGCTGATGCACCTGCTGAAGGCGGTTGCCGACCCGACCGCTGAAGGCACCATGCGCGGCGCGCTCACGACAACTCTGCTGGGCGCCCGACTCGGCGACATCGTTGCGCTCAGTCAGGACGATATCCGCTGGCAGGCCGAGATCGAGCGTTTCCAGCAGGCCTACGAGGTCTGGAACAGTCGCGGGGTCCTCGCGATGCTCACGCCTCTGATCCAGCAAGCTGCCGGTCGGGCTCTCTCCTTTTTCGATGGTGAGCGGCGGATGAGCAACTATCTGCAACTGGCCGAGCTGCTGTCCGAGGCTGAGTCCGCAACATTTGGCATGAGCGGACTGCTGCGCTGGTTGCACCAGAAGATCATCGAAGCGGCGGACGGCGGGGCGGGCGACGCCGAGCAGCTGCGCCTGGAAACCGATGAAGCACTGGTGCGCATCGTCACCGTACACCGATCCAAGGGGTTGGAGTATCCCGTGGTGTTCCTGCCCTTTGCGCCCTGGCTGGGGGCCATGGGCAAGCCCGCCGAGCTGCCGCACGCCTACCATGATGACCAGGGCAATGCCCTCGTTGATACGGTGGGATCGGACGCAAGCGCAGCGCGAAGCGTCCGCGAATCGCGGGCCGAGGCGCTGCGCGTTCTGTATGTCGCCCTGACCCGGGCGGAGATCGCCTGCATATTCCCATGGGGCGTGGCCAACGGCACGGCCGACAGCGCCCTGGCCAGCCTGCTGCACCGTGACAGCGTCGATACCACGATGTGGTATGGCAGCAAGTCCACCGGCCCGCTGCAGCCCGCGGCGGTTCGTGAACGGCTCGCGGACATCGCGACCCGGGCGCCGCATGCTGTTGCCGTTGTGCCCATGCCGGAACCCGCGGGACCGCGCGAACGGCTGGCCACGCCGGGCCAGACGATCGCTGCGGCACGAAGCGATCTGCCCGAGGTCCGACCGGCCTGGTCGAGCTTCAGCTTCTCGCGCCTGGCGCGTCACGCAGGCCCCGGCCCCGAGGTCCAGCGCGCCGCGGACGAAACGGTGGACCTGGAGACCGCGCCGATTCTTACTGGCACGGCCCTGCCCGACCTGCCGGGCGGCACGGCCTTTGGTTCGGCGGTCCATGCCCTGCTCGAAACCGCTCAGCCACAGGACTGGCCGGCGCCCGGCGGACGCCTGCCGGACGCGCGATCCGCCGAGGTCGCCGCGGCCCTCCAACGCTTCGGTATCCCGTTGCCGGCCGGCGCCGCCCGGACGGTACTGCTGGCCCGAACAGCCGATCTGGTGCGCGGTGGCCTGCACACCCCGCTTGGATCACTCGGGCCGCTGGCCCGGCTGCCGACGACGGCCCGGCGGGTGGAACTCGAATTCGTCTTCCGGCTGCGTGGCGCGGGCCTGGCCCGGGTTCTTGAGTGCCTGAACGATTTCGGCTATGCACCGAATCTGGCTCGCGACCACCAGCTCGAACAGCTGCGCGGACTCATGCACGGCTATATCGATCTCGTCGCCGAAAAGGATGGGATCTTCTATGTCATCGACTACAAGACCAACTGGCTGGGCCCCTACGCCGAGCATTACCACGCCGCGCAGATGCAAGACGCCGTGCGTCACCACCACTATGACCTGCAATACCTGATTTACCTCACCGCCCTGCACCGCTTTCTGATGGCCCGCCTGCCCGACTACGACCCACACCGGCATCTGGGCGGCGCCTTCTACCTGTTCCTGCGTGGCATGAGTCCGGGTGCGGGAGGGCGCGGCGTGTATTTCGATCGCCCGGACCCGGAACTTATCAAGGCGCTGGACCAGCTTTTTGACCGCGCTGTGGAGGCGGCATGAACGGGGTGAGGGAACGCTTTGAGCTGGCCGTTGACGCGCACCGCGCCGAATCGCTGGAGCTCGCCCTGGCCGACTGGTCGTTGCGCCACGGCGCCTCGCCGGCGGTCGCGGTGGCCTTCGCCGCCTGCCTGCGTGCGGTCAACGAGGGGCACAGCTGCCTTGACCTCGCCGCCAGCCCACCGGCCATTCCCGGCGAGCCGGCCTTTTGCAGCCGGGACGAGCTCCACGATGCCCTGGCGCACAGCGCGCTGGTGGGCGACCCCGGACGACCCAGACCACTGATTCTCGACGGCCAGCGCCTGTATCTGCACCGCTACTGGTCCTACGAAACCCGGCTGGCGGACCGGCTGCGGGCGATGTTGCTGGCACCGCCCGAACCGGTCGAGACCGGACCTCTGCTGCCGGACGGCGGTCTGTTCGACTACGACTGGGTGACCACGGGCGAAACGCACTGGCAAGCCGTGGCGGCTTTTGTCGCGCTCAGGCATCGCCTCGCCGTGATTTCCGGCGGCCCAGGAACCGGCAAGACCTATACCGTGCTGCGCCTGCTGCGCCTGCTGATCGAGGACGCGGCCCGCAAACATGCGCCGCTACCGCTGATTCGCCTGGCGGCGCCCACAGGCAAGGCGGCGGCCCGCATGGTCGAGTCCATTCTGGGCGGACTGGCCCGGATGAGCATCGCCCCTGAGGTCGCGACACAGATACCCCGCGAGGCGATGACCCTACACCGGCTGCTGGGCATCGGTTTCAGCAGCACGCAGCCCGGGCACGACGCCGGAAATCCGGTAGCTGCGGACGTCGTCATTGTTGACGAGGCCTCAATGATCGACCTGCCGCTGATGACCAAGCTGATCGAAGCCCTGCCAGCACACGCCCGGCTGATCCTGCTCGGCGACCGCTACCAGCTCGCCTCCGTCGAATCCGGGTCGGTGCTGTCCGAAATCTGCGCAGCCGCCGGAATCAACGCATTCTCCCGGAGCCAGCGCGAAGCCGGGCATGCGCTGCTCGAGTTCACTGACGTCAGCAGCGCCGGCGGTCTTGCGGATCATGTGGTCACCTTGCAGACCAGTCACCGATTCCGCTCAGACAGCGCGATCGGACAACTCGCGGCCGCGATCAACGCCGGCAAGAGCGACGCCGCGGTCGCAATAGGCAAGGCGG
>JBFIIN010000290.1:0-5121 GCA_041601225.1 Oceanococcus sp. | reverse complement strand
GGGCCGAGCGCCCGGTGGCGCTGGACCAGGGGCCGGTGGCGCAGGCTCGGCTTGTTGTTCAGCCGCCGGGGCAGGTGCACCTGGTGGTCGAGTTGCGAGCCCCGGGTGTCGCGAGGCCCCGGGTCCAGACCGATGAGTTCGGGCTGATATTGAGATTTGAGGGGAGCCCGTGAAGCAACGTCAGTGGGATCTCATAGTTCTGGGGGCAACCGGTTTCACCGGAGGGCTAACGGCCGAATATCTGGCACGCAGCGCACCGGCCTCATTGCGCTGGGCGCTGGCGGGCCGCAGTCGTGCCCGGTTGGAGGACACGCGCAAGCGGCTGACCGCGATCAATGGACAATCCACGGAGCTCGGTCTGCTTGAGGTCAATCTGGCCGATGCCGAGCATCTGGCCGCACTGGCGAAATCCACCGCCGTGTTGATTACCACAATCGGCCCCTACACCCGTCTGGGCGAGCCGGTTGTGGCCGCCTGTGCTCGGGCCGGAACGCATTACGCGGATCTCGCGGGAGAACCGGAGTTCGTGGCGAAGATGATCGCGAAATATGATGCACTGGCCCGAGCTCAGGGCGCGAAAATCGTGAATAGCTGCGGTTTTGACAGCATCCCGCATGACTATGGCGCTCTTTTTACGGTGCGCCAGTTGCCCAATGTCGGCCCGATCGAGGTGCGCGGATATGTCCGCGTCGCCGGGACGTTCTCCGGTGGCTCCTGGCATTCGGCGATCTATGCGCTGCAGCGCTGGCGCGAGACCCGCTCGGCGCTGGCAGCTGCGCCAAGGCGGCGTCGCAGCACGCGCAGGGTGGGTCGGATCGCCCCGCGAATCTATCGGGTTAAGGCGCTGGGCCGCTGGGCCTGCCCATTTCCGACGATTGATGCGCAGGTGGTCATGCGTACCGCTTGGGGTTTGGCGGACTATGGGCCGGATTTTCGTTACGGGCACTATCTTCTGGTAAAACGGCTGCCCAAATTGCTGGCCACCCTGGTTGGCGCGGGCGGAATCGCCGTGGGTGCCCAGTTCCGCTGGACCCGGGACATGCTGCTCGGTTTGCGTGAGCCGGGGGCGGGGCCGACCGAGGCGCAGCGTGAGCGGGGCTGGTTCAAGGTGAGTTTTATCGGCCGGGGGGGGCGCTCGACGGTCATGACCTGTGTGTCTGGCGGAGACCCCGGATATGGCGATACTGCGAAGATGCTGGCCGAAGCGGGTCTTTGCCTGGCCTGCGACGGTGACCGGTTGCCGGACCGGGTCGGACTGTTGACCCCGGTGCTGGCACTGGGCGATGCGCTGTTCCCGCGCCTGGAGCGGGCCGGTATCCATTTTGAAGTACTGAGTGCCTAGGCGCGGTCGATGGGAATCTACAAATGAATGAACAACGGAGGCGGGCCGGATTGGGTATTGCGTTGGGTGGCGGCGCGGCGCGCGGTGCGGCCCACATCGGCGTGCTGAGAGCTTTGGAAGAGCATGATTTGCGCCCGGATTTTATTGCTGGAACCAGCATCGGGGCTTTGGTCGGCGGACTCTATGCGGCTGGCGTGAGTGTGGACCGGTTGCGGGATGCCGCCCGCGAAATGCGCTGGCTGGATATCGCCGGGGCCACCCTGTCCAAGTTCGGCCTGCTGTCGAATCAGGAGCTCAAAAAACTGGTTCACAACCTGGCGGGGGATCGCCAGATCGAGGATCTGGACGTGCCTTTCGCTGCTTTGGCAACGGATATCGCAAGCGGCGAACGGGTGGTCCTGCGCCAGGGTTCGCTGGCCGATGCCGTCATGGCCTCGGCGTGCGTGCCGGGCGTATTCGTTCCTCCCAAGCTGGATGGCCGTATGCTGGTGGATGGTGGCTTGGTCGAGAACGTCCCCATTTCACCGCTGCGTGACATGGGGGCGGATGTCGTGCTCGCGGTCAATCTGAATGGCGCTCAAAGCTATCAGCAGCCTGAGGGCCTGATCGATGTCGTGCTCAATGCCATCGATATCGCCATTGATAACTCCACACGCATGCAGATGAAGCAGGCCGACGTGCAGATCAATCTGGACCTCGCCGAATATTTTCGCGGTGATTCCCGGGATGTTCGCGAGCTGATCGCTGAGGGGTACCGCGGTGCCGCACTGCGGCTGAAGGAGATTGAGCGGGCGCTGGATGCGCGTCAGCAGACGACCTGGGACATCATCGAAGAAAAGTTTCGCCAGTGGCGGGAAGGCGACGCCTAGCAGTCTGTCGGACTTACCATGATCTACTGCGATTTCCGCTCCGCGGTCGCTTGCTACGCGCTTCCTCGTCAAATAGTCCGCCTATTTTCCTCAGAATCGCCCAGAAATCGTCGCACGGAGCGAAAATCTCGCGACGATCAGGCAAGTCCGACAGACTGCGTGGCCGTCGAAGAATCGGCCTGGCGCTTGACCCTGGCGCCCCAGTTAGGTCACGGCGAAATGTCCGACCTGCTCATCAAAGCCCTTGAAATTGGCGTCGCCGCGGGCTTCGGTCGCCAGATCCGTGCCGATCGAACGCGCCGTGGTGTCGTCGATAAGCACTTCACCGGCGCCGGCATGGTCGCAAAGGCGCGCGGCGAGGTTCACGGTCTGACCGACCGCAACATATTCCAGACGTGCGCCACCGATGACCCCAACGGTGACCGGCCCGGTGGCGATGCCTACGCCCAGGCCCAATTGGGAGGAGCCCGAACTCCAGTGTCGCAATATCGGTTTGACCGCTCCGTGCACGGCGCGAGCCAATCGCGCCGCCCGCTGCGGAGCATCGCTGCAGGGCAGGGGAGCGCCAACCAAGATCAGTACGCCGTCACCGGCATAATCCTTAATCGTGGCCCCGAATTCGGTCGTGACCTGACCGATGGCGTCGTAGAACTCGCGCAGGAGTTGCAGAGTCTGGTCGGATTGCTGGGTGCCCGCCAGGGCGGTAAAGCCGCGCAGATCGCAGGCAACGACCGAAATGGTGCGTGTGTCTTCCTGCATCGCGCGGGACAGGCCCTGTTTGCGGACCAGGTCTTCCACGGGTGGGGAAAGAAAGCGGCGCAGAAACTGGTTTCGCTGGCCCTGAAACACATGGTACTGAACGGCGCCAATCAGCAGGATCATTTCGCCGATCACGGTGACCATGGGCGCGATCTTGTTGTCAATCACCAGTCCCGAGGCCATCAGCGGGACCGCGATACAAATCGCCACCAGGCGGCGGCGCTCGGCGATGTCGGGTTTGCGCTTGAGCAAAAGCAAGGTTGACCAGGTCACCATCAAGATGGAGAGTTCTAGCGGCGCCGCAAACAGATAGAACTTAATTTCATGCACGGCGCCGGGTGAACCCAGCGCGTTCTGAAAGTACTCGGCCCGAAGTCCGGGCCAGACGAAGCTGGTCGCGCCATAGACAAGAACCAGGACCTGAGCGCTGCGAACCAGATTATCGCCGGCCCTGGTGCGCAGATTGGTGGCAGGAATGGTTTGCCGCACGTGGTACAGCCATTGATAGGCAGCGATAAAGCCTATGACCTCGGGCAGCACCAGCCAGCCGGCGAAACTGGGCAATTGCTCGATCGGGCGGCCGTAAATGAATGTGGTGTTGCAATAGATCGAGCCGGCCGCCCCGACCAGCGCCAGCGCCAGCGCACGGCTGGTGGGCGTTTTCGGATCGGCCGCGAAAAAAGCCACGGCCATGCCCAGCGACACCAGGGCGGCAAGGTAGGCTTCAGAAAGGTTTTCCATGGCTGGCCCTGTGCCCGAGACGGGAATTGTGTCCAATTATGGCCTGTCGCAGGAATGCCTGCTGCGCTGTGGCTTCCGACTCAGCGCCCTACGGCTGGATTTCAGGCCGCAATGCCCTATGATTGCGGCCTTTGTGCGACGGATAAATCCATGCGTGGGATACTCTGTGCGGCCCTGGTCCTGGCTCTGCCTACGGTGATTTTCGGCGCTGAGCCAAAGTCGGAAATACGCGGCTTCGCCTATGCCCAGCTGACTTTCGAGCCGGTCTCCAGTGCCGAGCGCAGCGGTCTGGGCTTCGATGCCGACCGCGTGCGCATTGGCGCGCAATACCATCAGGGGTCCTGGTTCGGGCGCGGACAACTGGATCTGAATTCCACCGACAATTCGGAGCGTGCCGTTGGCTCGCTGCCCAACCTCATTCAGGAACTCTATGCCGGCTATTTTGTGGACAATGGCCTGGTGTTTCGGGTCGGCCAGATGCGGGTGCCGGTGGGCATGGAATTTCACGTCGCTGGCAATGAGCTGGATCTGGTGAAGCGCGGCATGGATAGCGGTTTGGTCATGGACCGTTCGCTGGGCTTCATGGTCAGTGGGCGGCAGATCGCGGGACTGATCGGCTACGATTTCGGCGTGTTCAATGTGGCCGGCCGTTCCGCAGCCACCGCGCACGATCCCATCCAGCAGGGCGATTTGAATGCCTTCGCAGCGCGAATCTCGGTTACGGCTGACCCTTATGTGCACGTCGAAGCCAGTGCTGGCTTCAGCCCCGAAGCCGGCGGAAATGTCGATTCCGATGCCTATTTGGTATTGGATGCCGGGCTGCGCGCGAGTTGGGGCCGGTTCGTAGGCAAGGCCGAGATCATATTTGGCGATGGCCTGCGCGGTAACCGCGATCATGCGCAGACTGTGCTGCTGCTGCACGCCGGCTATCGCTGGACCAACCGGATCGAATGGGTGGCGCGGGTCTACGCGGGTTCCAGCACCCTGGACGATGAGCAGACCGTACTGCAGAACACTTATCTGGGCGCGACCTTCCATTTTGCGGACGGTCGGGACACCCACCACCGTTTGCAGGTCAATTACATCCTGGCCACCGGTGAACCCGAATTCTGGAGCGGCATCGGGGGCTTCATCAGCGATTCATTGTTCATGCAGTACCAGATGGATTTCGATTTTCAGTAGACCGGGCCCGGCCCAGACTGGGTGCGTCCGCATTGCGGTCGGCGCGTTCGCGCGCCATGATCCAAATTGGTTTTCAGGGACATCCGAGCATGTCGCAGACCCGGCTACACTACGGTGCGTGTAATTTGTGCGAGGCGATCTGTGGCTTGGAGTTCACCGTCGCTGACGAGCAGATCGTGGCCATCAAAGGAGACCCCAAGGATCCCCTGTCGCAGGGCCACATCTGCC
>JBFIIN010000289.1:0-5133 GCA_041601225.1 Oceanococcus sp. | reverse complement strand
GATTGCGCGCCTGATCGACCCGCTGCATAAAACGCGGGACGACAGCCTTGCTTTGCAAGTTCTCGACCACTTGGGCCGCAACGTGTGGGTGGCTTGGGTAAAGCTGGGTTAAGAAATGTAAAGCTGTCGTCGCCCGAGCGGGCGAATGCATCAAAAGCGGGGTGAAGGCATATGCTTTATGAGTTTTTGTTTCTGTCGCAGCCCCGCTGCCGGCAAAATTTGCCGCCGCCAAATGCTCAGTGCGAAAATCCGGTCAGTGCCTCGCGCATGGTTTCGACGAAGGCGCGTGTGCGCGCCGGTAGCAGGCGGGCGTGAGGGTAGAGGACGCTGATCGGGCGTGGCGGCAGTTCATGTTCGGCAAGCACGATGGCGAGCTGGCCCTGTGCGATCTCGGGCGCAATCTGGTAGGAGAGAAAACTGCCAAAACCGAGCCCCTCACGGCAGGCGGCGATGGCTGGGGCGCCATGATTGAAGCTGAGGCGCCCGCTGACCGGCACCTGAATGCGCCGGCGGGCGTCCATGAAGGTCCACTGGGGCGCGTTGCTGCCGGTGACGCGGATGCATTCGGCCTGGCGCAGGTCGCGCGGATGGGGCGGTGTGCCGTGGCGTTCGAGGTAGTCTGGGCTGGCGACGACGACCTGACGCACCATGCCGACGGTCTGGGCGATGAGCGATGAGTCTTCGAGTGGGGCAATGCGTATGGCGACATCGAAGCCTTCTTCGACCAGGTTCGCTACCCGGTCGAGCAGCACCAGGTCGACGCTGACACCGGCGTGGCGTGCCACAAAGCGGTTGACTGCGGGGGCGACGTACATCTGACCGAACAGTACCGAGGCTGTGATGCGCAGATGGCCGGTCGGCTCCGCGACATCGGCGCGAACGGCGGCCTCGGCATCGAGCACCGCGCCAATCACCTGGCGACAATCGGCCAGATAGCGACGGCCTTCATCGGTCAGCGCGATACGCCGTGTGCTGCGATTGAACAGGCGTACGCCCAGATGCGCCTCCAGGTGAGCCAGACCGCGCACGACCGATGGCTGCGAGGTTTCAAGTGCTTGCGCCGCCGCGGTCAGGCTGCCTTCGTCTGCGATGGCCACGAAGATACGCATGTGTTTGAGTTGGTCCATGGCATGAATCATTGCTGCAAAAAATGCAGCAATCAAGTGCGGTTTTGTGTCTTTATCCATTTAGAGGTGGGCGGCAGAATGACTTCACCGATTCACATGAAGCCTCGTGGCCGATTTGCACTGGTTTCACGCCGGGCCTGCGACGGTGCCAATGTGGGTGAAGTCGGCTTCCGAATGTTTGAGACATCCACAGAGGGACAAACCCATGACCAAACCGATCAAACTCTATCGCCATCCGAAGTCAGGACATTGCCATCGTGTTGAGTTGATGCTCGCGCTCCTTGGCGTTGCATACGAGACAATTGACCTCGACATGGCGAACGGCGCCCACAAGGCGGCCGACTTTCTAAAGATCAGCCCCTTCGGCCTGGTGCCCGCGATCGATGATGACGGCTATACCGTTGCTGACAGCAACGCAATCTTGGTTTATTTGGCGGAAACCTACGCCAAGGGTGCGGATTGGATTCCCCGGGATCCCAAGGCGGCGGCCGAGGTTCAGCGATGGCTCAGCATAGCAGCCGACAACATCTACTCCGGTCCCTGTGCGGCGCGCTTGGTCAAGGTCTTTGGGGTTGACCTCGATCACGGCGTTGCGGTCAAGAAGGCTCACGATCTGTTCAGGATCATGGAGAAGCACCTGAATGGTCGTGACTGGTTGGCCACGGACGAGATCACGATTGCCGATGTCGCCGGATACAGTTATATCGCGCATGCCCCTGAGGGCGGTGTTGACCTCTCTCCCTATCCCAATATTCGCGGCTGGTTAAAGCGTATCGAGGCTCAGCCGCTTTTCGTTGGCATGGCCCGCTCTCCGATACCGGCGCTGGTTTGACGCAGTACCGTGCCGAGGTGCCCTTGGCCTCGGCAGCAATCTCTTGCATTTCACGGAGGCTAGAAACGCCCATGACCGAACCGATCAATCCGTTTCATTCCGGAGAGCTGGAAGCACAGGCCCGTGCCGGTGTCGGCGATGTCGCCAGGTGGGCGGCTGGATTTGTCCGTGATCATATGCCCGAGCAACACCGCGCCTTTCACTCAGCCTTGCCATTCCTGGTGCTGGCCGGCGGTGATGGAAATGGGCGAACCTGGGTTACCGTTGTCGAGGGAGCGGACGGATTCGTGCGCTCTCCTGATCCATACCGTATCGAAATGCTCACCACGTTGGATAAGGCGGATCCCCTGTTCGCAGCCTGCAGTTCCGGCGCCGAAGTCGGCGTATTGGGAATCGATCTGGCCACGCGTCGCAGAAATCGCTTCAGTGGATACCTTCGGCCGGATGGCGAGAGCTATGTCATTGATGTCCGCCAAACGTTTGGAAACTGCCCGCAGTACATCAATGAGCGGTCCTGGACGCGCGCTGCCGTGGGGGCGCCTCCCTCTGCTAGCTTGACTGAGGCACTGACGGATCAACAGATTGCCCTGATTGGTGTCGCGGATACGATGTTCATCGGATCTGGTCACAAGGAATTAGACGGTGCTGCGTCCAATGGCTACGATGCTTCGCACAGAGGCGGGGCGCCTGGGTTTGTCCGGGTGGTCGACAGCAGGCATCTCCAGATCCCGGATTACTCCGGCAACAACTTCTTCAATACGATCGGCAATCTCGTGTCCGATTCGCGTGTGGGTTTGCTCTTTGTCGATTTCGAAACCGGTGGCTTGCTGCATATTTCGGGCCGGGCAACCATCGACTGGAATCCGCAGGATGAGGGTGGCCCGGAAGTGCGGCGGATGATCACCGTGGCCATCGATATCGTGTTGGCTCGCCCTGAAGCGATCGCATTGCGATGGTTGCGACCGGAAAATTCGACCAGGCGGCTTCGGCTCGCGCGTCGTGAAACCGAATCCGACGGCATTGCCTCGTTCTATTTCGAACCTGACGACGGGCGCCCGCTCGATCGGTTCGAAGCGGGTCAGCACCTCCCCATCGAGGTGCGCATTCCGGGGCAGGTGGGCCCGTCCCGGCGAACGTATTCGCTTTCGGGATCTCCGGCGAATGGCAGGCAGTACAGGTTGAGTGTGAAGCGAGAGGATATGGGTCTCGTATCGGGTTTTCTGCATGACCATCTTCGCGAGGGTGGGCTGATCGATGCGCGTCCGCCCGCTGGTGACTTTGTGATTCCCTGCGATAACTGCCCCCTGGTCTTGGTCAGTGCGGGCATTGGGCTGACCCCGATGTTGTCGATGCTCCATGCCGTGGCTGGACAAGACCGGCCGGTGTGGTTCATTCATGGCGCGCGCAATGGTCGAGAGCACGCCCTGCGTGCCGAGGTCGACCGGCTTGTAGCTGAAAACGAAGGTGCCCGACGACAGATCTTCTTCTACAGTCGGCCCGATCCAAATGACGTGATCGGGCGTGACTACGACGTCATCGGGCGTGTCACGGCAGCGGATCTGCTAGTCATCAATGCAGGTGCCAGCGCTCAGTACCTGCTTTGCGGACCACCACCGTTCCTGGCTGATCTTCGGAACGGCCTCGAGGCGGCAGGGGTGTCACCAGATCGGATCCGCTTCGAAGCATTTGGCCCGGGGCGCTGAATCCTCTTCAGGATTCGGCGCTGGGAGGCCGGGCCGGGCCCCTACGCCAACCGGCACCCGCGATCAGGCTGGAGGACTCGGAGCCGAGGCTTTGATTGGCGTCGTTGTGGTGGTGACGCAGCATGCTGGTGATGGACTTGTTGCTGCTACTTCCCCCGCCACTACGCACCGTGGCGGCGAGCCCGGTTTTGTGGCGGTGACAGGGCAGACGCTGAGCGTGTTGGATTACCCGGCAATCGCTTCTTCAACACGCTGGGCAACCTCGAACTCAATCCGCTGGCCGGGTTGCTGTTCATCGACTATTCGAGGCGAACGCTGCTGCAGTTGGCGGTGCGCGCGCGTATCGAGTGGTTGCCCGCGACCGAAGACGCGCCCACCCGGCCCGGCCGTGTTGTGCATTTCGATGTGCTCGTGGCCGAGTGTTCGGAAGGCGGGCTGCCGCTGCTGTGGGCTGACTGAGGCCTCGCCACTCGCCCGAAGCGGCGCGCGTGAGCGCATGCTGCTCGATGGAAACCTTGTTGCCGCTGTGCAAGCCATGTTGACGATTTTGGCTCGCTCGACGGCGGGTTGGATTGCCAAGTCTTTCGCCAAGTCGCTGTTTTTCCGCAGGTTCGCAGCGCGACGCCGCATTGGCACGAAGCCTGCGTTGTAACGCCTCATGTGACATCCGGTGAGGCAAGACAATGGCCAGTCAGGACTCCATTCTGATTCTTGGTATCGGCAATCTCTTATGGGCCGACGAGGGCTTTGGCGTGCGCTGCGTGGAGGCGCTCAACGCGGCGTGGGCGCTGCCCGATAACGTGACGGCGATGGACGGCGGCACGCAGGGCTTGTATCTGCTGCCGTATGTCACCGAAGCCAACCACCTGCTGGTGTTTGATGCGGTCGACTACGGTCTGCCGCCGGGCACCATGAAGCGCGTCGAAGGCGACGAGGTGCCGCAGTTTCTGGGCGCCAAGAAAATGAGCCTGCACCAGACCGGTTTTCAAGAGGTGCTGGCCTCGGCGCGCATGCTCGACCGCTTTCCCGAATCGCTCTTGTTGATCGGCGTGCAGCCCGTCGAGCTGGACGACTTTGGCGGCAGCTTGCGCCCCGAAGTGTCGGCACGCGTGCCGGAGGCGATTGGCATTGCGCTCGAATGGCTGGCAGCGCGGGGCGTGACGGCGACTGCGCGTCGGCCGGACGAGACGCCAACCGACGACTCCGCGCTGGCGCTGGCCGCCTACGAGCGGGGTCGCCCGCCCGAACAAGACGCTTGCCGCGTTGGTGATGTGCGTTTTTTTCCGGAGACCGACTGAATGTGTGTGGGTGAGCCCATGCAGGTGCTTGTCTCCGGCGAGCATCGCGCGCGGTGTCGCGACCGCCGGGGGCGTGAGTGCGAGATTGATTTGCTGCTGACCGGCGCGCAGCCGGTCGGGGCGTGGTTGCTGACATTCCTCGGCGCCGCGCGTGAGGTGATCGACGCGCGGCG
>JBFIIN010000288.1:0-5137 GCA_041601225.1 Oceanococcus sp. | reverse complement strand
GATCACCCCTTCGCCGCTCTGATGGTCGAAGCGGGTCACGCGGAACTCGCCGAGAACCTGGTTCGCCAGGACCGTCTGGTCGAGGCCGAGATCGCGGCCCGGAGGGCGCTTGCCGTCTCGCTCGCCCGCGTCGGACGCTATTCGATCGACACCGCCCTGCAGCTGAAGACCCTGGTGCGGGTCATCGGCGCGCAAGGCCGACATGAGGAAGCCGAGCGGCTGGCACGGGCGCTCATCGACATCTATCGTCGGATCGGGGCGCCGAGGGATTCGTTTCAATTGGCGTTGGCGCGCGGCCTGCTTGCGGAATCCCTGGTCACGGCGCAGTTCCCCGCTCGGCTGGAACGACTGGTTGAATTGTCGACCGCGGAGGCCTTGCCGCAGGTCGGTGATATCGAAGACCTGTGGTACGAGCTGCAGCGCGAGATGACCCAGAATGGCCGGGTCGTGCGCTTCGAAACGGAAGTATTCGACCAGCAAGGTCTGCCGCGTAACGCGGATGTATTGCGGGTGGGTTTGTTCGCCGCACTGGCCGACGGCGACTATCTTGAGTATCACGTCGCTGATCGTCGCCTGGAGGTTCTCCCAGTACAGCCAGGTGGCGGCCTGCTGGGCCTGGGGCTGGCCCGCGACGCGGACACGGTGCTGATTGACCCCACCCGTGGCTTGCTGTTCGGCCTGCTGGTTGAGCGCCCCGGTTTGAGCGAGCGGCTGCGTCAGGGTGGTCTGGTGGGATATCTCATCATGGGACTCGGCGCCCTGGGTCTGCTGATGGCGGTCTTTCAGTTCCTCTATTTGGGAACCATCGGCAGGCGCATGTCTGCACAGTTGAGCAATCTGTCGAGCCCCCAGGAAAACAACCCGCTGGGACGGGTGCTTTCGGCCTATTCCAGGGCGGCCCGAGGGGCCGATCTGGAAACCATCGAGCTGCAACTGGATGAATCCATCCTCAAGGAAACGCCACGGCTGGAGCGCCTGCAAGGCACGATCAAGCTGCTGGCAGCGGTAGCGCCATTGATGGGGTTGCTGGGTACCGTGACCGGCATGATCGAGACCTTTCAGGCCATCACGCTGTTTGGTACCGGGGATGCGAAACTGATGGCCGGAGGCATCTCGCAGGCGCTGATGACGACCGTGCTGGGTCTGGTCGTGGCCATCCCGCTGCTGTTCCTGCACAGCCTAGTCGCAACGCGTTCGCGCGCCCTGATTCAGGTGCTCGATGAGCAAAGTGCCGGTCTGGTGGCGCGGGCCCAGGAAGCCTCCGGCGAGTTACGTGATGACTGAGTGGCTGACCCTGGGTTATCTGCCGCTGGCCGGGTTCTTCGAGCGCGGCGGACCCACGCTCTGGGCCTTGCTGCTGGTGGCCATCCTGATGTGGACCATGATTCTGGAGCGCATCTGGTTCTATCGCCGCAGTTTCCCGCGCGAGGCCGCCGCTGCCCGCCAGGTCTGGCGCCAGCGCGCCGAGCATCGTTCGCGGCGGGCGCACCGCATCCGTGAGGCCATGATTTCTGAGGCCAGGATTCGCCTGGAAGCCAGCTTGCCTGTGATCACGACCCTGGTTGCGATCTGTCCCATGCTGGGCTTGCTGGGCACGGTAACCGGCATGATCGAGGTTTTTGACGTGATGGCTTTGAAGGGGACATCAGACGCCAAAGCCATGGCGGGCGGCGTGTCGCGGGCGACCCTGCCAACCATGGCGGGCATGGTGCTGGCCCTGCCGGGGCTGTTCCTGGTCAGTCGCTGTCGATATCTGGCCCGGCGGCTGGCCGAGCGGTTGGCCGATTCCCTGCGCTTCGGATGATCCTGCGATGAGAGCACGACGTCATACCGGTCAGGCTGTGGACACCGAAATCGACATGACCCCGATGCTGGACATCGTGTTCATCATGCTGATCTTTTTCATCGTAACGACTTCTTTCGTGAAGGAAGCCGGGGTCACCGTCAAGCGTCCCGAGGCGCAGACCACTCAACGCCAGGAGGCCAGCAACATTTTTGTCGCGATTACCGCTGACGGGGAAGTGTGGATTGATCGCAAGGCCGTGGATCTGCGCGCTCTGCGTGCCAATGTGGAGAGGATGCGGGTGGAAAATCCCGAGGCGGCCGCGGTGATTCAGGCCGACCAGGAAGCCCGCCATGGCCTGGTGGTCAAGGTCATGGATCAGATTCGGCTGGCCGGGGTTGACAACATTTCCGTGGCGGCAACCGCGCCCTGATGCGCCTGCTGGGACCATTTTGCGGTGCGTTGCTGATATCGCTGGCCCTGTTCTGGCTGATGCAGTGGCTGGTCACGCCGCCCGAGGGCAAGGTTCCGGAAAAGAACGATCGCGAAGCCATCGCGATCGCCAAGCCACCGCCAGAGGAGCCCGAGTCGAACCCGGAGTCAGCCGCCCTGGCGCAGGCGCCGCCGGCGCCACCAGCCATTCCGAGCATGAGTCTGTCTCTGAATGCGAGTCTGCCGGTGCCTGGCGCGGCCACGACCGTGTCGGATATTGTCGTGCCCAACGTGAAGGTCAGCGGCGGCAAGCTGGGCGGTGCATTTGCCGGCTTCGCCGGTGGCAGCGGCAGTGGGCTCGGCCAGGGGCAGGGCTTCCGGGGCGGTGAACGACTCGTTCCCCTGTCCACGGCACGCCCGCAAATTCCGCAGTATGCGCACGACCGCGGCATCGAGGGCTGGGTCGAGGTGGTGTTCGTGGTCAACAAGCAGGGGCGGGTCGAGAATATCCGGATCATCGATGCCGAGCCCAAGGGCGTGTTTGAGGCTGCGATGGTGGAAAGCATTCAGAACTGGATTTACGCCCAGTCCAAGCAGGCCCGCGAAGTGAAGCAGCGTTTCGAGTTCAAACTCGGCGACTTCCAGTACAACTGGAATTGAATCCAGCATGCCCCGAACTCAGGCGGGAATCGGACTGATCGTGCTGCTGGCGCTGGCACCGCCTGCGTGGGCGCAGCAGTACGAGAGTCAGGCGCGCGTGCTGTCTGGCGCCGGAGCGGACCGGCCGCCACCCGAATTCGATCCCGAGCAGGCGCTCAAACAGGCGGAGGGCAACGCCTATGCGCAGGGCATGATCCTGCGCCAGTTGGCTCAGCAGGCGGCCAGTGCGGGCGACAACAAGGCCGCGGCGCAATACCTGCAACGCGCACTGGGTCTGGGGGGGCTGTCCGAGTTCGCCAATCAGGAGATGCAGCGCGAGCTCGCCTTGCTGCTCGCGGACAGCGGCCAGTACGATCAGGTGGTCGCGAGGCTGGGTCCGGCCATCGCCCGCGACAAGAATCCGGATCCGGCCGTGCTGATGGTGCTGGCCGGCGCCTACGCCAAACTGGGACGCTTTGCGGAGGCGCGTCCGCATGTGGAGCGGGCGCTGGAGCGAACCCGCAAACCGCAGCACGACTGGCTGGCCCTGGCCGCGGCGGTCAACGGTGGCCTGGGTCGCTGGCGAGAATCCGCCGAACTCTACCAGCAGGCCCTGCGCGAAAAGCCGGATGAAGTCAGCTACTGGCGGCAGATGGCCGGAGCCTATCTGCGCCTGAAGGAGCCGCTGCGGGCGCTGGCGGCCATGGAGCTGGCCTATCGCCAGGGCCTGTTCGATAACGCGGATGACCGTTATCAGTTCGCCCAGCTGTTCTTCGCCAACGGCGTACCCTTCGAGGCTGCATCCTTGCTGCAGGCCGCCCTGGAAGAAGGCCATTTGCAACCCGAACCGGCGATTCTCGAAACCCTCGCCGGAGCCTGGGTGGCCGCGCGCGAGACGACCCTGGCACTGCCGGCACTTGACGATGCGGCGCGCGCCAGCGGCAAGGCGGAGTTGTATCTGCAACTGGGTCAGCTCAGCTTTGATCTGGGTCGCTGGGAGGCGGCGGCCAGGGCCCTGGATCAGGCTCTGCGCATCGGCGCCGGCAAGCACGCCGGTCCCGCGGGGGTCATGCGCGGAATCGCGCTGTATCAATTGCAGCGATTCGGCGATGCCCGCGCCGCGTTCGCGCGTGCCGCGGAGTACCGAGGCAGCGCCGAGAGCGCGGGACAGTGGATGGCCTACCTGGATTCCGGCATTGCGCGTGAAGAGGCACTCAGGATGGCTGCGCGCGCGCCGCAGGACGATGAATACGTGAGCGGGCGTTTCTCGGGCGACGCCGTGCGCTTGAGTTCCTCTCGCAGCAGCGCCGGGCCGCGCTTCACTCCGGTCGGCGCCGAGCGCCCTGGCTCGCCGGATGGCAGCATTCCGGACTGGCAGGGCGGATTGGGCCCGGCCGATCTGCCGGAGGGTTTTCGCCCCGGCGAGCGCGTGCCCGACCCCTACCCGCAGGATCGACCGCTCTTTCATATCGAATCGAAAAACTGGGAAAACTACGCGGACAAGCTCAGCCTGGGGCATCAGCATCTGCTCAAGACCCATGTCGACTACCGTTTGCCGGTGTACCAGACGCGCCGCAGCGTGTCGTATCCGCAGCCCATTTACGACGCGACCAAGGCGAATCTGAAGACCGCCAAATTGCTGGGTTCTGACATGTTGTCCGGAGCGCATCTGGGCTTTCCATTCCCGGCGCCGGAGAATGGCGTGGAGATCATGTGGAATCATCGTGTCCGCTACCGCGGGAACGCCGTGGTGGCCACGACCCGCCAGGCGGTGGTGCAGGCAGATGGTGATCTGGGTCAGCAGATGGTGCAGACCGAACGCGTGCTTTATCGCTACGGAAACATCAATGATCCGGCCGATATGTCGCGCAGCAACATCCTGCTCTATTACCTCACCTATATGTCCCCCAAGCCGGGGCCGCCAGACTTCGTGGCCCTGGTGCACGAAACGGCAAATTCCGAGCAGCAGGCCCGCGCAATCTGGGTGCTGCCCAAGGGTCTGAGCCGTTTGTTCCGGATTCCCCCAGTGGGTTACGACCAGCCCTTCCCGGGCTCGGGTGGCATTGCCTTCGTGGACATGGTGGACATGTATAACGGGGCCTTTGATCGCTATGACTGGCGATTGCTTGGCAAGCGCGAGGTCTATCTGGCGTATAACGCGTACCGCCTAAATGACGGCAAGCGTCGCGATAAGAGCCTCCTGACGCCGCGCTTCATGAATCCTGAGGACGCGCGCTATGAGCTCCACCGTGTGTGGGTCATCGAAGCCAGTGAGCGCGGCGG
>JBFIIN010000287.1:0-5147 GCA_041601225.1 Oceanococcus sp. | reverse complement strand
TGATCAGGGCCGGGTCCTGGTGCTGGAATGGCGTGACGGCCGACAGATCCAGGGCAACCGCCATGGCGAGGCGCATCGCCGGGCGCCCGATTATTTTCATCTACCCGTATACGACGACCAGGGCCGGCTCGCATCCAGCGTCGCCGCCTGGCTCGCCACTGCGCGGCCCTAAACTCCGGCCGATCAAGCGCCTCTCGGATCCCCCATGAGTGCGACCAGACGCTGCAAGTCGGCGGGGGTGTCGAGGCCGGCCGGTGGCAACTCGCTGGCCAATGCGACTTTTATGCGCAGGCCCAGCCAAAGGGCTCGCAATTGCTCCAGGCATTCCGTACGTTCCAGCGGCGGCGCGGCCTGCGCACACACCTGGCGGAGCGCGCCCGCGCGATAGGCGTAGAGGCCGATATGGCGCAGCGCCTCCAGACCTCGGGCCGGAAGCTCTCCAGCCCCCTCGCGGTCCCAGGGGATGGGCGCCCGACTGAAGTACAGCGCGTAACCTGATCTATCGCAGACCAGCTTCACCGCATTGGGGTCGCGATATTCCCATTCTTTATCAATAGGTGTGGCCAGCGTCGCCCAGTCCGCATGGGCATCTTCGGCGAGAAGTCGCGCCACCTGATCAATAAGCGCCCACGGCATCAACGGCTCATCACCCTGTACATTGACGATCAGTTCATCGTCGGCCCAGCCGCGCAGATCCGCCACTTCGCGGATGCGATCACTCCCCGAGGGGTGATCCGCGCCGGTCAGTACGGACTCGACTCCCGCACGCGCCGCCGCCGCAGACACGCGCTCATCGTCAGTCGCCACGATCACTTCGGCGGCACCGCTGCGTCGCGCCGCCGCCGCCACATGCTCGATCACGGTGCGCCCGGCCAATTCACAGAGCACCTTGCCTGGCAAGCGGGTTGAGCCGAACCGGGCCGGGATCACCACGCGAAAGCTTTCCGTCAAGATTTAGCCCAGCTCGTCGTCACGCAGGACCCGCGCTTCAGACTCCAGCATCACCGGAATTCCATCGCGTACCGGGTAGGCCAGACGCGACATTTTGCAGATCAATTCCTGTTGTTCCGGTCGCCATTCCAGTGGAGCCTTGCTCACCGGGCAGACCAGAATATCGAGTAGTTTTTTGTCCATGCGCGCATTCTAGCCGGAAATTCCGGGTGACAAATCCTCCTAAATCCCGTCGTCCGGTGCAGTCCCTGCGCGCATCCCCGGCAGACTCCGCAGCACGCGCTGCCAGGCTGCCTCCGGAATGGCCGCCGTAAGCGGTACCGCCCATAGCGACGGCATTCCGAAGCCACGGCATTTGACCGCGTCTTTCTCAGTCATCAGGGCGACCTGCGAGCCCACGAACTGCAGATCCCGGGCCTGAAACCGGTGGTGGTCGGCAAAGCCATGTTCGATAACGGTCAAACCCTGAGCGCGCAAGGCCGCGAAAAACTTTCCAGGATTGCCGATGGCTGCGATCGCATGCACCGTCCGCTCAGCGAATGCGGCCAGGGGGCGCTGTTCAGCGCTGGCCAGATTGACCGCGTTCTCCAGCTGATAACTGATAGAAAACTCTCCGGCTTGCGACTCGCCGCCCCCGACCAGCACCAGGTCAACCGAATCCAGGCGTGCAGGCGATTCCCGCAGTGGCCCGGCAGGCAGCAGATAGCCATTGCCAAATCGGCGTTCGCCGTCGACCACAAGCACCTCGCAATCGCGGGCCAGGGTGTAGTGCTGCAGGCCATCGTCGCTCACCAGCACATCGACCAGCCCCGTCGCGAGCAGGCAACGTCCGGCAGCGATCCGGTTCGGGCTCACTGCCACCGGGCAGCTACAGCGCTGCGCGATCAAGACCGGCTCGTCGCCCACCTGCGCAGGATCGCTATCACCAACCACCAGGACCGGCTCCGGCCGAGACGCCCCGCCATAGCCCCGCGCAATCACGCCTGGCCTCAGCCCCGCATTACGCAGGCGCTCGACCAGGTGAATAACCACGGGCGTCTTGCCCACCCCGCCAACATTGATATTTCCGACGACGATCACCGGCACGGGCAGGCGGGTCCGCGGCAGCCAGCCAAGCCGATAGCCTATTCGGCGCAGCGCGCTCAGCGCCGCGAAGAGCCCTGCCAGCGGCCGCAATGCTTGAGCGGCCGGATGACCTTCGTACCAGATCCGCTGGACCAGCGCCTCAATCGGCATCGGCAAATTGCAGATGATAGAGCGAAGCGTAGGCCCCGTTCCGGGCCAGCAACTCGTCGTGCGTGCCCTGCTCCACAATCCGACCGGCTTCCAGCACCACAATCCGATCGGCGTTCTGCACGGTCGACAAGCGATGGGCAATCACCAAAGTGGTGCGATCGGTCATCAGGGCAGTGAGCGCCTGCTGCACCGCCCTTTCGGACTCGGTATCCAGTGCCGATGTGGCTTCGTCCAAGATCAGGATGGGCGCAGGCTTGAGCAGCGCGCGGGCGATCGCCAAACGTTGCCGTTGCCCCCCCGACAGCAGCACGCCGTTCTGTCCGACCTGAGTCTCGAAACCCTGAGGCAGGCGTTCGATGAATTCCAGTGCATGCGCTCCCCGCGCCGCCTCCCGAATCTGCGCATCAGTTACGCTGACCATCGAGCCATAGGCGATGTTGCGCGCCACGGTGTCATTAAACAGGGTGATATTCTGATCGACCAGGGCGAACTGTGCGCGCAGGACCGGAAGTCTGAGCTCGGTCAGCGGCAGCCCGTCGAGCAGGATGCGCCCGGCGCCGGGATCATAGAATCGCGGCAGCAGGGCCAGCAAGGTTGTTTTGCCGCTACCCGAGCGCCCGACAAAAGCAATCGTTTCGCCAGGCTCAATGCTCAGGTTGATGTCCTCCAGAACATCGATTTCGCCACCGTCGTAACGAAAGCTCACGCCTTCAAACTGCAGGCGGCCATCGCAGTGCGCGAGTTCCCGCTCACCGCCGGCGGGCTCCACCGGTTCGCCCAGGACCGCAAAAATATCGGCCGCAGCGGCAATGCCCCGCTGCAATTTCTCATTCAGCGTGGTCAGACTTTTCAAAGGTTGCAACAAGCTCAGCATGGCCCCCATAAAGGCGACAAAGGTGCCGGGTGTCATGGTTTCCAGCACCGTGGGCGAGGTCGCGAAATAAACGATAGCGGCGACTGCCCAGGCGGCGATGAATTGCACCGTCGCCGTGCTGCCCGCCCGGGTGCTCACCAGTTTCAAATGCAGTTTGCGATTCTTCTGGTTGGCCTGCGCGAAATGCTGCTGCTCGTAGTCTTCGCCGCCATAGAGTTTGACCACACGCTGTCCGCTGATCGCCTCTTCGGCCACATGGGTGACGTCGCCCATGGAATCCTGAATGCCACCGCTGACGCGGCGAAAGCGCTTGCTCACATAGCGCACCACCAGCGCTATCAGCGGACCTACCCCCAAAGCGAACAGGCTCAGCCGCCAGTCCAGGTAGAACATCAGACCCAGCAATCCGGTGACATGCAGGCCGTCTTTGACCATGGAGGTCAGGGCGTTGGTCGTGGACTCGGCGACCTGCTCCGTGTGATAGGTCAGCTTGGCGATCAGATTTCCCGAGCTCGACCGATCGAAGAAGGCAATCGGCAAGCGCAGATAATGGGCAAACAGTTCGCCACGCAAATCCTCGATCACATGACGTCCGACCCAGGCCATGCCGAATGCGGAGCCGAATGCCGCGGCGCCCCGCAACAAGAACAGGCCGATGATCACAAAAGGCATCAAACGAATGGTTTCAGCATTGCGCTCGATGAATGTCCCGTCCAGTAACGGCCGCATCAGGGCAATGAATCCGACATCAGCGGCCGCGAAAGCCGCCATACCCACAATGCCGAGCGTGAACATCGGCCAATACGGCTTGGCGTAAGTCAGCAGACGGCTATAGACCCGGCGCGGCGCGCGCAACCACTCGGCGGAAGAGTTCATGGGAGCGCATGATACCCGCATGGCTGCACTACTCACCCCTGGCCTGGCCAATCGGCGCGGACAGATGCCACCAGCGTCGGTACTCATCACGCCAGGTTTCAACCTGCGGCCCTGCTCCGGCGCTGCTGCGAACCCGAATCGCGCCATCGGCGGCGGTGTTGTAGATTCGGCTGTCTGAACGTTGATACCGCGCGACGACCGCGGGGTCCGGGAACCCCCAGCGGTTGCGATAGCCGGCTGAGATGATCGCAATCCGGGGTCCGACGGCAGCGATAAACTCGCGTGTGGACGAACTGGCGCTGCCATGATGGGGCACCACAATCACCTCACTGACCAGCGCCGTCCCCAGGCTGCGCAGCAATGCGGATTCCGCCTGGCTTTCGATATCGCCGGTCAGCAGAGTGTTCAGTCGGCGTCCGCGGACCGCCAGCACACAGGAGGCATCGTTGCCTTGCCACTGCGGCCCATCCGGGTGCAGGAACTCGAACTCCACACCATCCCAGACCCATGATACGCCGCGCTGACAGGGCCGCCCCGCGTGCCCAAGACGCGATACAACTGGGATCGCCTTACGCAACGCCGCAGCGCCGCCCCGATGATCCAGATCCCCATGGCTGAGCACCAACGCGTCGAGCCGCGTAATCCCCCAGTAACGCAGAGCCGGCACAACAATCAACTCGCCGGCATCAAAACCCCCGCGATAGGCCGCGCCCGCATCAAAAACCAGGCTGTGCCCTGCGGTCCGCAACAGCGCGGCGGAGCCCTGCCCGACATCGAGTACCAGAAGGTCGTAATCCCCTGGGGCCGGGGTCTCCGGCCGCGCCAGCAACAACGGCAGCAGGCAGACGATTCCCGGCAGTGGCTGGCGCAAAGCACCTGGCAAAATGAGCAGGAACAGGCCACAACCAAACAGGAACTGCAACGGCCACCCCACCCGAGCGGGAACCCAGTGAGCGCCCGGCATGCCGGCCGCCAGTTCCAGTCCGACCATGCACAGTTGCAAGCCGTCGGCCGCGAGCTGCAGAAGGCCATCGCCCAGCCCCAGCAGGGCCGCGCTCAGACCGAGCATCAACGCAGGCAACAGGACCGTGAATACCGGCACGAGCACCAGGTTCGTCAACGGCGCAACCAGAGAAGCTTCGCCAAACCACGCCAGACTGAGCGGCAGCAGGAGCAGGGCCAGACCCCATTGAATCCGCCACCACATTTT
>JBFIIN010000286.1:0-5147 GCA_041601225.1 Oceanococcus sp. | reverse complement strand
GCGCTGCCCGACGGCGCGCAGCTCACCGTGCGTAATCCTTCGGGGACGGTGGTCCAGGGTCCGTATACCAACCGGCAGGGTCGTAAAGACCGCTTGTGGACGGGCCTGATCCCCGGCGAGCGCGCCCTGGTGTTTTTACAATTGCCCAGCCCGGACGCCGATTTCAAGCTGAACCTGGCGAAAGTCGCCTATGGGTTCGCGAATCCGCGTACCACGGCCAAGCGCGGATCCTGCAATATTGACGCCGCCTGCGCGCAGGGCAATGACTGGCGAGACCAGATCGATAGCAGCGTCCTGCTGCAGTACAGTTCCGGTGCATTCCTGGCCTCCTGCTCCGGGACCCTGCTGAACAACCGGCGCAATGACCTGACCCCGTATCTGCTGACTGCGGACCATTGCCTGATCAATAGCGGCAACGACGATTCGGTCGTGGTCTATTGGCAATTTCAAACGGCCACCTGCAATGGCGACGATTCCGGAGCGCCTGATCCGGGCATGAGCCAGTCCGGCACCGAGTTTCTGGCAGATGGATTCCGTAGCAGCCCGACGCCCCATCCGGATTTTACGCTGCTGATCATCGGCAGCATCAGCCAACCCGACGTGCCTCCGGCGGCGTTCCGCCCATTCTGGAGTGGCTGGGATAGTCGTCCCGACGCGGTAGCCAGTTCAGGGGTGGGCATCCATCATCCGACGGGCGATGAAAAGTCCATCAGCGTGTTTGACAGTCCGGTGAGCGCGTCGCTGGTCGATATCGGCACCACCTCGGCTGATAATGTCCTGGCCTGGCAGGTTCACTGGAGCCAAGGTACGACCGAGCAGGGATCTTCGGGTTCCGGCCTGTGGAATCAGGAGCGGCGCCTGGTTGGGCAACTTGCAGGTGGCGGCGCTTCCTGCGCCGCGCAACAGGAACCGGACTACTACGGGCGCCTGCATGAGTCCTGGGAGTGGGAGGCGAGCCCCGGGCGCCAGCTGCGCATCTGGCTGGACCCCGACTGTGCCGGTGAACTGACCCTGGACGGCATTGCCGCCAGTGGCCGCGATCCCAGCTTTGTCCGCGCGGGCGCGGCCAGTGCGGTTCGGCAGGCGGATTCCGTGTGCGCGCCTACAGGTGGCGGCAATGGGGGCGGCAATGGCGGAGAACCTCCCCCAAGCGGATCGGGCGGCGGCAGTGGCGCGCCGTTTTGGCTGTTGGGATTTGGACTGCTGAAGCGCTGGCGGTACCGCGCTCTGCGCGATTAACATGCGGAAATCAGAGCTGAGCCGGTCATGAGCATTGAAATTCCGCTGACGACGGGCGAAATTCTGGCCGCCGATCTGTCCTGCAATCGCGAGCTGAGCCTGCTGGAGTTCAATCGCCGGGTGCTGGAGCAGGCACTGGATGAAAGCGTGCCTCTGCTTGAGCGCCTCAGATTTCTGTGCATTTCCTGCTCCAACCTCGACGAGTTCTTCGAGGTGCGCGTCGCGGGCCTCAAGCAGCGCGCCAGTGCCGGCGCCGGGCCCCTGGATACCGACAGCAAACCGCCGCAGGAACTGCTGGCTGATATCAGCGAGCGGGCCCATGCCCTGGTGGAGGAGCAATACCGGGTCCTGAACAAGGTCATGATTCCGGCACTGCGCAAGCAGAAGATTCGTTTCATTCGGCGCGAAACCTTCACCGCGGACGCACAGAAGAATGACTGGCTGCAGGGCTATTTCCGGGCAGACGTCCTGCCGATCCTGTCGCCGATCGGCCTGGATCCGGCTCATCCCTTCCCCAAAGTGCTCAACAAGAGCCTGAACTTCATCGTCTCGCTCCGGGGCAAGGATGCCTTTGGCCGCAACATCGGCATGGCGGTAGTTCAGGCGCCCCGGGCCCTGCCCCGCCTGATCCGTTTGCCAATCGAAGAGTGCGGCGGCGGCCCCAACGATTTCGCGTTCCTCAGTTCCGTGATCCACGCCTATGTGGGCGAATCCTTCCCCGGCATGGAGGTCACGGGTTGTTACCAGTTCCGGGTCACCCGCAATAGCGATTTGTTTGTGGACGAAGAAGAGGTTGACGATATTCTGCTGGCCCTGGAAGGGGAGCTGCCTTATCGGCAACTGGGCGATGCGGTCCGTCTGGAAGTGGCGCATAACTGCCCGGCGCACATGGTCAACTATTTGCTGGAGGTCCATAAGCTCAGCGCTGCGGAGCTGTATCAGGTCGACGGCCCCGTCAATCTCAATCGTTTGATGAAAGTGTCCGAACTTGTGGATCGCGCGGACCTGCAGTATCCGGGCTTTACGCCGCGGCTGCCCGCCGCCGTGGCCGCCAGCGGGGGCGATATCTTCAAGGCCATACGCGAGCAGGACATCCTGCTCCATCACCCCTACGACTCTTTCGCGCCGGTCATCGATTTCTTGCGGCAGGCGGCGCGCGATCCCAATGTGCTGGTCATCAAACAGACTTTGTATCGCACGGGACAGAAGTCCGCGGTGGTGGACGCCCTGCTGGACGCCGCCCGGGCGGGCAAGGAAGTGACCGTGGTTGTGGAGCTGCGCGCGCGCTTTGACGAAGCCGACAACATCGACCTTGCCGAACAGTTGCAGGAGGCCGGAGCGCACGTGGTGTACGGCGTGGTGGGTCACAAGACGCACGCGAAGATGATCCTGGTGGTGCGCCGCGAGGAAAACGGGCTGCGCAACTATGTGCATCTGGGGACCGGCAACTACCACTCTCGGACCAGTCGGATGTATACCGATTACGGCCTGTTCACCGCGAATCGGGCCATTGGGCGGGACATCCACCGGGTGTTTCTGCAGCTGACCAGTCTTGGCAAACTGGTCAGACTGGAGTCGATCCTCAGTTCCCCCTTTACCCTGCACGAGGGCATGCTGGCCAAGATTCAGCGCGAGATCGACAATCGCCAGGCCGGCAAGCCCGCACGCATCATCTTGAAAATGAATCAGCTGGTGGAGTCGGCCTGCATCCAGGCGCTCTACCGGGCCTCTCAGGCCGGCGTGGAGATCGACCTGATCATTCGCGGCATGACCAGCCTGCGAGCTGGCGTACCCGGTATTTCCGAAAACATTCGCCTGCGCTCGGTGATCGGTCGTTTCCTGGAGCATACGCGGGTGCTGTATTTCGAAAATGGCGGCGTGCCCGAGCTGTTCGCCACCAGCGCGGACTGGATGGAGCGAAACTTTTTCCGGCGGGTCGAGGTCTGCTTCCCGCTGGAGGATGCGGCTGTCCGCGAGCGGGTGTTGCGCGAATTGCAGATTTATCTGGATGACAACGTGCAGGCCTGGGAGATGACACCGTCTGGAAGCTACACGCGGGTTACCCCGCCAACCGAAGAGCCCGAGGTGCTGTCGGCTCAGCAGCGGCTTCTGGAAGCGCCGGTCTAGCTGATGCCTTCAATCCAGGCGCAGATCGGCGATAACCATTGCTTTGGCTGCGGCACGCTGAATGCCGGCGGCCTGCATATTCAGAGTTACTGGGACGGCCAGGAATCGCGTTGCGAGTTCCAGCCCGCGCCGACGCATATGGCCGGGCCGGCGCATATCGTCAACGGCGGCATCATTTCGACAATCATGGATTGCCATTGCATCTGCACGGCCATGGCCCAGGCCTATCAGACGGCCGGGCGCGCCATCGGCAGTGGTGAGCGTATCTGGTACGCAACCGGAAAATTGGAGGTTGATTTCCTGGCGCCGGCGCCCCTGGCCCAGGTCTTGACGCTGCGCGCCCGAATCGAGCGCGCCGGTAGCCGGAAAACGCAGCTGAGCTGTGATCTGTTTGCCGGCGATCAGCTCTGCGCGCAGGCGCGCGTGCTGGCCGTTCGGGTGCCCAATGCCTGGTTTGAGGGCGGAGTCTGAGATGCTGGAAATGCGCCCACACTGCGAACATTGCTCACGCGAGCTGCCAGCCGATAGTGAGCAGGCCTGGATCTGTTCCTACGAGTGCACTTATTGCAGCGCCTGTGTCGCGGGTCCGCTCGGCCGTGTCTGTCCGAATTGCGGCGGTCGCTTTGAGCGCCGGCCGCCGCGCCAGAACGCCGGCGCTAATCCTGTGCCCGGATAAAAAAGCTATCGATGTCGTTGTCGGTGAGATGGCGCATGGTCGCCTTCACCTGCTTGAAATCACCGCTGGGTCCAATGCGTACGCGAAAATGGGTGCCCTGGCCTTCGATGGTCACTTTCTCGATCCGCGATTCCACACCCAGCAGTGCCAGATTGGCTTTGCGCCGCTCGGCGTCAGCGGCCTGCTTGAATGAACCCGCCTGTATGAGGTAGCTGCCGGGTCTGGCCGGTTCCTGCGGGGCCTCGTAGTTCTCCGCGCGCGGCACGATCTCGAAATTGGGCAGCAACTCGTAAAACTTGAATCGGGGTTCCTCGCGCGGTGGCAACTGGGGCGGGCCCGCCGCGGCGGGCGGCGGCCCGGCGGGGAGGCGGGCGGCGCCTTGATCGGCAACCGGTCGATAGACGACATAGGCCGCGATCGCCAGACACAGTCCCAGGGTGACCCCGCAAATCAACCAGATCCAGGGCGGAATGCCCGCGGGCGCGGTGCTAGGCCGCCGTGCCTGCTTGCGCGCACCGCGAGGTTTGGCGGAATAGTCGCGCGGCATTACATGGACTCGGGCGCGGTCACGCCCAGCAGATCCAGTCCGCTGGCCAGAACCTGCTTGCAGCAGTCCACCAACAGCAGCCGGGCCGCGCGGAGCTCCAGATCATCCACCAGGAAGGCTTCGGCGTTGTAGTAGTGGTGAAAAGCCTCGGCCAGTTCACGCAGGAAATGCACGATCAGCTGGGGCGCCAGCTGCGCGGCTGCGGCATCAACAACCTCGGGAAAGCGGGTCAAAAGCTTGATCAGGGCCTGTTCGGCCAGCGCACCCAGCTGGTCCAATTGAGCCAGGCCGCGATCCGGTTCATAGCGGCCTCCCTGCTCGGCCAATTGCCGAAAAACGCTGCAAATTCGGGCATGTGCATATTGCACATAGAACACCGGGTTGTCGTTGGAGCGCTGGGTGGCCAGCTCCAGATCGAAGTCCAGATGCTGGTCGTTGGAGCGCATCACATAGAAATAGCGGGTGGCATCGCAGCCGACTTCCGCGCGCAGATCGGCCAGGGTTTCATAGGAACCCGCGCGGGTGGACATAGCCACCTTCTCGCCGCCGCGGAACAGG
>JBFIIN010000285.1:0-5151 GCA_041601225.1 Oceanococcus sp. | reverse complement strand
TTGAGCAGGTCGGATTCGAACCACTGGTCGAGGATGCTGCGGGCCGGATCCAGCAACAAGCGCATGGCGGCCGCCTGATCCTCCCCCAGGCTGGTCATCGCCCGGCGCAGGCGCAAAGCCTGCAGGCCGTTATTGAGACGCTGGAACCAGGAGCGGCGCCGCCAGCTGCCTGGCAGCGGCAGTACATCGACGGCGCCGTCCTCCATGAGCGGTTCCAGGGACTCCGCCACGCGGGTCAGGAAGGCTTCATAGCGCGGAAAGGCGGCGGCGTCGCGGGCGGAAAACTGGCTGATTTGCCGTGCGTTGAACGCCGGATCACGGCCCAGCGTCAGGCTGCGCCCGTCCAGCAGGGGCGTGAAGGAGGCCGGCTCGCGAGCCAGGACCCGATAGCCATGTTCGGCCAGTTCGAGGTCGCGGATGACGCCCTCGGACAGCAAGCTGACCAGATAGCTGCAAGTTGAGGCCTTATAGCCCGGCGCCAATTCTTCGGTGACGCAGGCGCCGCCCACCACATTGCGGCGCTCCAGAACCAGCACCCGACGCCCGGCCTGGGCGAGGTAGGCCGCGGCGACCAAACCGTTGTGGCCGGCGCCCACCACAATGATGTCGTAAGCGTTCAACTGTTTGCGCAGGAAATGGCGCCTTTACTAATGCCTTCCAGAGTTGTGACTTCGACCCGGCAATTGGGGTTGTTCGCGGCCACCTGTTCGGCAATATGCGCCGACAGACATTCCACGGTGGCATCCGCGTCAATCACGTAGGCACGGTCCTCCGGCAATTCCAGCTCGAAGACACCCTGACTCGCCTCATAGACAAAGCACAGACGGCCCACCGAGCCGCTGGGACGCAGGTCGGATTCGCTGCCGATATACTTGTGACCCAGGCGTTGCGCCCAGTTGGTTTCGAGCCAGGGCGCCGGGCGATTGTCCAGACGAATTTCCACATGTGCCCGGTGACCATGCGCCATGCGCTGACAGTTGCCCTCGTGCTTGCGCAGGCCATGGCAGTAGCGGTATTGGTTACGGTGTACCGGGGGGCGCAGGCGCAGGCTGAGCTGACTGATACTGCCCGGCAGCAGAGGGCGAATCTGCGCGGCGAGGACATGCTCCAGCGTCGCCGGATTGGCGTTAGGCGCATCCAGCTCGCAGATTGCGCTGCGCGGCGCGCGGTAGCGCAGCCGGCGGCCCATGCGGTCGGCATGGACGATTTCGAGGTCAGCGCCGTGGCTTTGCCGATCGATGTCCGAGTCCGCGGCGAGGATCAGCTTGTGGTCGATGATTTCGTCGAGCGCCTGTTTCAAACGCTGCTTGACCACACCGAAATCACAAATCATGCCGCTGGCATCGAGTTCGCCGCCGAGGACGGCATCGACATTCCAGCTTTCCCCCACCAGACCGTGGACCGGGTCCAGATACGCGCAGTCGATATGGCTGAAACCGTCGATAAACAGCTGGGTATGGGTGCTCATGGCTGCATTCTACCCGGCGCGGTCTGCTGTGCGGCTGCTAGAATCGCGCGCCCATCCCCAGCAAATCGATCATGAGCGTAGTCACAAGATTTCCACCCAGCCCCACCGGTTACCTGCATGTGGGCGGGGCCCGAACGGCTCTGTACAACTGGCTATACGCCCGTCAGCAGGGCGGACGCATGATCTTGCGCATAGAAGATACCGATCGGGAACGTTCTACCCCGGAATCGGTGCAGGCCATCCTGGATGGCATGGCCTGGCTGGGTCTGGATTATGACGAGGGTCCGCACTATCAGACCGCGCGGTTCCCGCGTTATCGCGAAGTTGTTGCACAGATGCTGGATGCCGGAACGGCCTATCGCTGCTACTGCTCGCGCGAAGAGGTGGACGCCATGCGCGAAGAGCAACGTGCCGCGGGTTTGAAACCCCGCTATGACGGCCGCTGCCGCGAGCGCACCAAGCCGGTGCCCGGGGTAAACCCCGTCATACGTTTCCGGAACCCGCTGGACGGTGCGGTGCAGTGGGACGATCTGGTGAAGGGTCCAATCAGCATTTCCAATACCGAACTCGACGATCTGATCATTGCCCGCTCGGATGGCACGCCGACCTACAACTTGACGGTGGTGGTGGATGACATGGATATGGCGATCAGCCATGTCGTGCGGGGCGATGACCACGTCAACAATACGCCGCGCCAGATCAATATTCTGGCAGCCCTGGGCGCGCCGTTGCCGGTTTACGCCCATGTGCCGATGATTCTGGGCAGCGACGGCGCGCGGCTGTCCAAGCGCCACGGTGCGGTGTCGGTCATGCAGTATCGCGAGCAGGGTTTTCTGCCCGTAGCCTTGCGCAACTATCTGGTCCGCCTGGGCTGGTCCCATGGGGATCAGGAAATATTCTCGACCCAGGAGATGTTGGCGGCCTTTGATGTAAAACAAGTGCACAAGGCCGCGGCGCGCTTTGATACCGACAAGCTGCTGTGGCTAAATCACCACTACATACAGGAAGCAGACCCGGCTGATCTGGCTGAAGAGCTGGCCTGGCAGTTCGCGCGCCTGGCTATCGACGCCGGTGCGGGGCCGGCCTTGGCTGACGTCGTGGTGGCGCTTCGCGAGCGCTCCAGGACCCTGGTCGAGATGGCCGAAAAGGCGCGCTTCTGGTTCGAGGCGCCCACAGCTTACGCTGAGAAGGACGCGGCCAAGCATTTCGGCGCTGCGACGGCGGAAATCCTGGCTGATCTGCGCGGTCGCCTTGCCGTGCTGGATGAATGGGTTGGCGAGGCATTGCACGATCTGATCAAGCAGGTTGCGGAAACCCACGCGGTGGGAATGGGCAAGGTCGCCCAGCCGGTCCGCGTGGCCATTGCCGGCGTGGCGGCATCCCCGTCAATCGATGTGACTTTGGAGTTGCTGGGCCGCGAGCAAACCCTGGCCCGGCTGGATGCGGCATTGGAATACCTGCGCAAATGAAATCCGCACTGATTTTGCTATTGGTGGCGATCGCAGGTCCCGCGTTGGCCGAAAGTCTCCCGCTCAGCCTGCATGGCCAATTCGTGCAGGGCGGTGTGATTCGCGGTCAGGCGCCGCCCGGGACACGTCTCAAGCTCGGCGACAAGACGGTTCGTGTGTCGGATGAAGGAGAATTCGTCTTTGGTTTTGGGCGGGACGCCCAGGGACCCGTGGATCTGGTAGCCGAGCTGCCCGACGGTTCGCGTTGGCGCCAGTCGCTGGACATAGCTCAGCGCGAATATCAGATTCAGCGCATAGACGGTTTGCCACCCAGCAAGGTCAGTCCCAATGCGGATGCGCTCAAGCGGATTCGTGAGGAGGCGCGTCAGGCCAGTGCCGCACGGGCCAAGGACGAGGCCCGTAGTGATTTTATGCAGAGATTTATTTGGCCCGCGATCGGTCCGATTTCCGGCGTCTACGGCAGTCAGCGCATCTTGAACGGGGAGCCGCGCCGGCCGCATTTTGGGGTCGACGTGGCCGGTCCGGTCGGGCAGCGGGTCGTCGCCCCGGCAGCGGGGGTGGTCACATTGGCCCATCCCGATATGTATTTTTCCGGCGGTACCTTGATCCTGGACCACGGCCATCGCCTGTCATCGAGTTTTCTGCATCTCTCCAGGATTCTGGTCGAGGTGGGTCAGCGAGTGGAGCAGGGCGACCCCATCGCGGAAATCGGCGCGACCGGGCGCGTGACCGGCCCGCATCTGGACTGGCGCATGAACTGGGCCAGCGAGCGGGTTGATCCGCAGTTGCTGGTGGGCCCGATGCCAACCGGCGGGTGAGTCAGGGACGCGGAGGAAAGCCCGGCGCAAAGGCTTCCCGCGGCACTCGCAGCACCCGCAGGTAGTAGGCCACAGTGCGATACTGGCCCGCCAGGGCCAGAAGTTCGATGAGCTGATCTTCGGCGAAATGGGCGCGCAGCCTCGCCCACAACTCATCGTCAACGTCCAGGGTCGCGTGTAAGGTGTCTGCGAGTTCGACGATCAGCCGGTCGGCCGGCTCCCAGTCCGGTTTGCCGGCGAGGCCGTGCGCCAGAGTCTGCAGGTCGGCCGCGTTCAGTTCCGCCTTACCCGCGTAAATGGCTACGTGAACGCCCCATTCATACTCGGCTTCGCAGCGCGCACAGGTGCGCAGAATCATGATTTCCCGCTGGCGGATGCTCAGACTGCCGCGGTCCAGGAGACCACCGCGCATCATCCGCGTCAGCACGCGTGGGTTGCGGGCTATGGTGCGGAACAGGGCCAGTGGCGGCGCGCCGCGCATGACCAGGTCAAAGTCGGACTGGATTTCGGGCGAATAGGGCGGCTTCAGTGCCGCGATGCGGTTCGAACGCATACCGGGCCCCTGCTACGATATCGGTAGCATACACGAGCGCTACGAAAAAGATAGCGGCGGGAGTGGGATGGATTGCTCAAAGGAATTGCGGACGCGCCGCCCGATCATGGTCTTGTTGGATCTGCTCGGGCGGCGCTGGACCTTGCGCATCGTCTGGGAGTTGCGCGAGCAGCCGCTGAGCTTTCGCGCGCTGCGTGCGAACTGCGAGGAGGTGTCGCCATCGGTATTGAACGCGCGCCTCAAGGATTTGCGCAGCGCCGGGATTGTGGAACTGCGGCCCACCGGTTACGGCCTCACCGCCTCCGGTCGCGAGCTGCTCAAGGCCTACCATCCGCTGGGTCTCTGGGCGGATGGCTGGGCGCGGGATTTGGGGTCAGGCGCCTAGCCCGGTGGCCATTTCAGGGGACGGCCGCCGATGATGTGCAGATGGAGATGAAACACCGTTTGACCGACGGTTGCACCGTTATTGACCACCAGCCGGAAGGCGTCGCCCAGGCCCTCGGCCTCGGCGATACGGGATGCGGTCAGGAGCAAATGCCCGAGCAGCGCTTGATGTGCGGTGCCGGCCTGCGCCAGCATGGGAATCGGCTCGCGGGGTACCAGCAGAATATGCAAGGGTGCGACCGGGTTGATGTCGCGGAAGGCGACGCACCATTCATCTTCGTGCACGATATCGCCTGGAATCTCGCCATCGATGATTTTTTCAAACAGAGTTTTGCTCATGGGCGGGCTTCGGCCTGCTGAATAACGGACAATAAAGCTACACAGTTGCAGGAATTCGGGGAAGTACCTCAGCTGTTTTACCCGGATCGAGCCGGCCAACCCGCATGTTGAATCGCATAT